>NZ_LJQT01000074.1:45794-54150 GCF_001400515.1 Pseudomonas meliae
GAAAGGCATGCGACGCGGAGCGTCGCACGATAAGTTCTGGTCAGACCGCGAGCAGGCGACGCGCTATGGCCGAATCTGCGCCAGACTGGACGGCTGAATGACGCGCTTGGCGTTGAGGTAGGCTTTCTGCCAGTAAGGCTTGTCGAGGCTGTCGAGCTTGACCGTGCCGCCGCTGGCCGGGGCATGTACGAAGCGGCCTTCGCCGACGTAGATGCCCGCGTGGGACACCTGCGAGCCGCCCGAGGTGGCGAAGAACACCAGATCTCCTGACTGCAATTGCTCGCGACGGATATTCGGCGCACCCATCACGATCATCTCGCGCGTGGAACGCGGCAGGGAAATGCCCGCGGCATCACGATAGACATAACCTATAAGACCGCTGCAATCAAAACCGGAGTCAGGCGTGTTGCCACCCCAGCGATAAGGCGTGCCAACCAGCCCCAACGCACGAAACAGCACGTCTTCGGCAGCCGGAGAAAGAATCTGAGGGGGAGCAGTGACCACCGGACGCTGAACGATCCGGGGTGCTTTGGGCGGTGGCGGCGCGCTGGCGCAAGCACCCAGCAACGCAGCAACGCAGCAACGCAGCAACAGAGATGACTATCAGGCGCAACGCAATCGACATAACCACAACAACCTATCCGGATGCGGCTTACGCTGCCGAGAAGCTCAAAAACGCAGAAAGACCCGAAGGTCTTGTTCTGCGCGTTCTATTTTATTTACGCCGCTTTGGCGCGGTCTTGACTGTAGTCGAAGTCATCGCTGTTGTCTGCGCGGCATCAGGCGTCGACTTCACAGCGACTGTACCTGGCGCCATTGCCAGAGGCCGCTTGGCCTCGATAAACGTCTTGCTCCAGTAGGCGTCATCGAGGCTGTCGATGCGTACACCGCCACTGCGACGGCTGCTGGAGTGAATGAACTGCTGATTACCGGCGTAGATCGCTGCATGGCTTACGCGACCACGGCCACGGGTACTGAAGAACAGTACATCGCCAGGCTGAAGGTTTTTGCGCGATACCAGCGGTGCGTCAACGTTGATCATTTCACGCGTGGAGCGCGGCAGGCTCATGCCAGCCTCTTCGCGAAACAGATAACCAATGAAGCCGCTGCAATCGAAACCCGAGGAAGTCGACGTGCCGCCGAACTTGTAACGCGTGCCGATCAGGGACTTGCCACGTTCCAGAATGCTGTCGGCCAGAACCGGCAGTTGGTAGGACTTGTTGTCGGCGAAGTGAGCAAGCTCGTCTTCGGTGGCAATCTCGTCCTGCAAGGCTGCGGCGTCGGCGCGACGTGCTGCGGACTGAGCGTTTGCCGCGCTCTGATAACGAGCAACGGGCTGAGCCTGTTCTTGCTGTGCGACCGGCATATTGGCCGAGCAACCGAAGAGGAATGTAACGAGTGCGAGAGGCACGAGGGGTGCGAAGCGAACAACCTGCATGGGCACAACCGTGGCTGACTAGTTAAGATGGCGAGACTATGCCTTTTATGAAGGTGATTTGCAAATTCAATCGAACTAGATGTGACTTATGAGTTCCGCCATGACATGTGCTGCCCGGCACTGCAAAAAGACGTCCATCTGCGCGCTGTGATCGGTCGGCTGCGGATTGATTTCCGCCGTAAAACCCCCGGAAACTCTGGTGCGAATGACAGGTTCGTGAATGTAGGGGAAGCTTGCCGTGGTACCGATACTCAGGACTGCGTCATAGCCTTTAGCCAGTTGTTCATACAGTGTTTCCAGTGCCTTTTCAGGGAGCATTTCCTGAAAAAGAACGACGGGCGGTCGCATAACGCCACTACATGCCGGGCATAAAGAGGGCAAAGGACGCTGCAAGTGCTCACTCAATTGCGGATCTTCAGCGCCACAGGATTGGCAAAACAGTGGCGAGAGTTGCCCGTGAATTTCGATCAGGCGTTCCGGCGGGCTGCCAGCGGCGCGGTGATAGCCGTCGACATTCTGGGTCAGCACCCAGCACTCGGGCTTGATGCGCTGCAACTGGGCGATGGCGTAATGCGCGATATTCGGCTCGCCACCCAGACACGCCCTGCCCAGTTCAGCGATGTACTTCCAGCACAGCTTGGGGTCACGGCGCAGCATGGGCCCGGACAAGGCCATCTCTATAGGCAGGCCGTCGTCGGTCTTGCCGTTGTACAGCCCGCCGACGCCGCGATAGGTCGGCAGGCCCGAATCAGCCGACAGGCCTGCCCCGGTGATCACCAGAATCCGTTGTGCATGGCGCAAGGCTGCCGCCGTTTGCATCAACAGCGCCTGATCTACCACCCCAGCGTCTCTTTAAGGAAGGGAATGGTCAGCTTGCGCTTTTCCTGGAGTGACGCTTGATCAAGGCGCTCAAGCAATTCGAACAGAGCGCTCATGCTGCGCGTACCACGCGTCAAAATGAAATGGCCTACCTCATCGGTGAGGTGCAGGCCGCGCCGTGACGCACGCAGTTGCAGCGCACGCAGCTTGTCTTCGTCGGACAGGCCACGCATCTGGAATACCAGAGCCATGGTCAGACGGGATTTCAGATCGGGGAGTTTGACCGGCAGTTCGCGGGGCGATTTGGACGCTGCTATGAGCAGACGACGCCCGCTGTCACGCAAACGGTTGAACAGGTGAAACAGGGCTTCTTCCCACTCCGGCTTGCCGACAATGGCTTGCAGGTCATCCAGGCACACCAGTTCGTACTGTTCAAGATGGTCGAACAGCTCGATACCTTCATCGATAACTTCGGCAAGCGGCAGATACACCGCAGGTTCGCCCAGCTGCTCGAAACGCAGGCACGCAGCCTGAAGCAGGTGCGTGCGCCCTACTCCATCCTTGCCCCACAGATAGATGAGGCTTTCCGTCCACCCAGCGTCGGCTTCGCACAGCCGCTCGACATAGCCGAGTGCAGCGGCATTGGCGCCTGGATAGTAATTGACGAAAGTGGCGTCATCACGCAGACGCACACTCAGGGGCAGCTGAATCGGTTTCATGCTGACTAACGGCTCATGCAAACCGTCAAGGGCCTCTGTGTAAAGAGCGCAAAGTTTATACCCGTGAAGCGGGTCGCACAATGCGACAGACCTCAAGCAAAATCAAAGGTTTGCGTCAGGGTGCGTAAAGCGCGGGTCGAGAAAGGGCGTTTTGAGGTGATGCATGCATTGCCTGCACAAGCCTCTTCACCGGGCAGTGAAGAGGCGTGCGATGCCCTTACAGCTCGGGATCTTCCGCACCTGCATAGATTTCCGAGTCTTTATAAACGTCGTGCATGTGGCGCACCAGCACCATGATCACTGCAGCGACCGGCAACGCCAGCAGAATGCCGGTGAAACCGAACAGCTCGCCACCCGCCAGAATCGCGAAGATCACCGCCACCGGGTGCAGACCGATGCGATCCCCTACCAGTAATGGCGTCAGCACCATACCTTCGAGGGCCTGACCGATCATGAACACCGCAACAATCCCCATCATCGGGTACAGGTCGCCGCCAAACTGGAACAACCCGGCGACCAGCGCCGAACCAATGCCGATCACAAAGCCCATATAAGGCACGATGGCAGCCAGACCGGCGATCACCCCGATCAACAGGCCCAGTTCCAGCCCGACCAGCATCAGACCGGCCGCGTAGATCACTCCGAGACCGACCATGACCAGCAACTGCCCACGTATGAACGCGCCCAGCACCTCGTGGCACTCGCCCGCCAGCTTGACGATTTGACCTTCACGCTGACGTGGCAGCAGACCGCGGATCTTGCCGGTCATGATGTCCCAGTCACGCAACAGGTAGAAACACACCACCGGAATCAGCACCAGATTGGTCAGCCAGCCGATCAGCGCCAGGCTGGACGCCGTAGCCTGGGACAGCACGACAGAGACGATATCCCCGGCCTGCCCCATGTGTTCGGAGATGGCTGCCTTGATCTTGTCGAACTTCCAGAACCCGTCTGCCAGCCCGAACTTGGCCTGCACCCACGGCAACGCCGAGTGTTGCAGCCAGTCGAGGATCTGCGGGGCCAGCTCATAAAGACGAAACAACTGCTTGGCCAGCATCGGCACCAGCACCAGCAGCAAGGCCATCAGCACCAGCGTGAACAGACCGAACACCGCCACCACGCTCAAGGTTCTGGACAGCCCGGCGCGCTCAAGACGATCCACCAGTGGATCGCCCATGTAGGCCAGCAGCAGCGCCACCAGAAAAGGGGTGAGGATCGTGTGCAACAGCACCACGAATGCGACCAGCAAGGCCAGGCCGCCGATCCAGAACCAACGCCGTGTATCAGTCATCAACATCCCTCAATCCAATGGAAAAGCGCTTTGCCGGTTTACCAGCGGAAATAAAGCTGTGGTGCAGACGCCGGAACAATCATCGCTGCGGGCGCAGGTGCCGGAACAGCAGCAGCTCCATTGGCTGGCGCAACCGGCGCAGTCGCATCGACAGGCGCAGCAGGCGGCGTTGCGGCAGCGGCTGCCTCGGCTGCGGGCACTTCCTGCAATTTGGCCAGCGACAACTGCGAGCGTAGCTGATCGGTGCTGCCACTGACCTCAAACACCACTTTATCGCCGTCAACAGAACTCAGACGCACGCCGAACGGATCAAGTAACTGAAGCAGTTGTGCATAGCGCTCCAGTGTCATGCCCTGAACCTGCACCAACAGGCCCGTCGAGGCACCGGGCTTGGCGACGAAACGTGGAGCCAGACGCTGGCTGACCGACAGCAGCACAGCGTCTGCCAAGGCTTCGGAAGTAGCCCCGGTCGCGGTGCCCTGCTCACGCTGATCACCCAGCCACAAGCGCCATTTGCCCTGCCACTGGCCTGCATCTTCCTTGGCGTGCACCGCCAGTATCGCGTCAGCACCGTAACGCTCGGAGGCTTCCTTGAGCGGTGCGGCATCAGTGCCTTCCAGTGTCTTGGCGTTACCGACGCCCTGCTCGCTCAAATCAGCCAGCGGCAGACGCAGCGGCAAACCGCGGTGTTGCGCAGCGCGGCGCAGCGGTTCGGCGGCAGCCTGACCGTCACCGACCAGATTCGAGCCTTCGACCGAGTCGTTCAGCCACCAGCCAAGGATCGACGGGCGATTGCTGCCCCAGATCGACAGGCCCGCATCACGCAACGCACGGTCTGTGGTCGCTGGATCGAAGTCCACCAGCAGGGTTTCCGGCGGACCGGCCTCGTAGCCGTACTGGCTGATAATTTGTTGCGGGTCTTTGCGCAGCGCGGCGATGGCCGAACCCTGCGCGGCCTTGGCGTCGCCGGTCAGGCGCAGCACCAGCGTTTCGACCGCGACCTGGGTGGCCCGTGTGCGCTCATCGGGCGACTGGCCAGTCACCGGCTCGCGGACCTGATAAAGGTTGCTGACCGTTTCGGCAAGGCTGGGGAGGCTGATCAGGGACAGACAGCCGACTAGAAGAACTCTGGAAAAACGCATGGACAGTTCCCGAACGGAAAAAAAATAAAAAGAAGCTGTTTCAGGAGGTGTACAAGTCTGGGACAGCCTTGAACCACCAATCATTCAATTTGCGCATAAAGTACACCTTAAACGGCGGCACTCGCACTGACCGGAGCTGCCGGATCAGGTTTATTTGGCGCAACACCGCCCTGTTGTCGGCGCAAGGATGGCCCCTGGGGAGCAAGCCTGATAAAATCGCGCGCCTTCGCAGACCGGCAATCGCCACGGCCCAACATTACCACCGCATGACAGCGCGGTGCTGAACGGGTCCCAACGCAGCGGTCGATACCTCCGAATCCCCCCTAAAGGCCTGGATTTTTTATGAGCAAGCAACCCTCCCTGAGCTATAAAGACGCCGGTGTAGACATCGACGCCGGTGAAGCATTGGTCGAACGCATCAAGAGCGTCGCCAAGCGCACCAAGCGTCCGGAAGTCATGGGCGGCCTGGGAGGCTTCGGCGCCCTCTGCGAAATCCCGGCCGGCTACAAGCAACCAGTTCTGGTTTCCGGCACCGACGGCGTGGGCACCAAGCTGCGTCTGGCCCTGAACCTGAACAAGCACGACACCATCGGCATCGATCTGGTCGCCATGTGCGTCAACGATCTGGTGGTCTGCGGCGCAGAGCCTTTGTTCTTCCTTGATTACTACGCCACCGGCAAACTGAACGTCGACACCGCTGCCCAGGTCATCACCGGCATCGGCGCTGGCTGCGAACTGGCTGGCTGCTCGCTGGTCGGCGGCGAAACCGCTGAAATGCCGGGCATGTACGAAGGCGAAGACTACGACCTGGCTGGCTTCTGCGTCGGCGTCGTGGAAAAGGCCGAGATCATCGACGGTTCGAAAGTCGCTGCCGGTGATGCCCTGCTGGCCCTGCCATCGTCCGGCCCGCACTCCAACGGTTATTCGCTGATCCGCAAGATCATCGAAGTGGCCGGTGCCGATATCGAAAGCATTCAGCTGGACGGCAAGCCATTGACCGAGCTGCTGATGGCGCCAACCCGCATCTACGTCAAGCCGCTGCTCAAGCTGATCAAGGAAACCGGCGCGGTCAAGGCCATGGCCCACATCACCGGTGGCGGCCTGCTCGACAACATCCCGCGTGTTCTGCCGCAGGGCGCTCAGGCCGTTGTCGATGTTGCCAGCTGGCAGCGTCCGACCGTGTTCGACTGGCTGCAGCAGCAAGGCAACGTCGCAGAAAACGAAATGCACCGCGTGCTGAACTGCGGCGTGGGCATGGTCATCTGCGTTGCTCAGGAACACGTTGAAGCCGCGTTGAAGGTTCTGCGCGAAGCTGGCGAGCAGCCATGGGTGATCGGTCAGATCGCTACCGCTGCCGAAGGTGCAGCACAAGTCGAGCTGAAAAACCTCAAGGCGCATTGATGCCAGCCACCTGCGATGTCGTGGTGCTGCTGTCCGGCACCGGCGGCAACCTGCAAGCGATGATCGACAGTTTCAAGGACGGGTCCAGCCCGGTCCGCATCCGCGCGGTGATTTCCAACCGCGCCGATGCGTTCGGCCTGCAACGCGCCAGGGATGCAGGCATCGAAGCCTGCGTGCTGGATCACACTGCTTATGAAGGCCGCGAAGCCTTCGATGCAGCGCTGATCGAACTGATCGACACTTTCCAGCCACAGTTGGTGGTACTGGCCGGGTTCATGCGCATTCTCAGCGCAGGCTTCGTGCGCCATTTCCATGGTCGCCTTCTGAATATTCACCCTTCCCTGCTGCCGCGTTACAAAGGCTTGCACACGCACAAGCGTGCGCTGGAGGCTGGTGACGCCGAGCATGGCTGCAGCGTGCATTTCGTCACCGAGGAACTCGATGGCGGCCCACTGGTCGTACAGGCAGTTATTTCGGTACAGTTGCACGACACGCCCACAACGCTCGCGCAACGGGTCCATGTTCAAGAGCACCGTATTTACCCACTGGCCATTCGCTGGTTTGCCGAGGGCCGACTGAGCCTTGGTGAACAAGGTGCGTTACTCGATAGCCAGTTACTCCCGGCCAGCGGCCATCTGATTCGACATTAGGAGATACTATGCGTCGCGCTCTGCTCTTCGCTTTCGCTCTGCTCGCCTTGCCTGCCGTACAGGCCGCAGACCTTCAACCTTTCTCCGCCAGCTACACCGCCGACTGGAAACAGCTGCCCATGAGCGGCACGGCTGAACGCAGCCTGGAAGCAGGAGCCAATGGCACCTGGACCCTGAGCTTCAAGGCCTCGATGATGATTGCCAGCCTGACGGAAGTCAGCACACTGAAGGTCGACAAGGAAACCTTGCTGCCACAGACCTACAGCTTCGAGCGCAGCGGCCTGGGCAAATCCAAGAAGGTTGATCTGGCGTTCGACTGGAACACCAAGTTCGTCACCGGCACCGACCGTGGCGATGCGATCAAGCTGCCGCTCAACCGTGGCATCCTCGACAAGTCCACGTATCAGCTGGCGTTGCAACACGACATCGCTGATGGCAAGAAGAGCATGAGCTACCAGGTGGTCGACGGTGATGAAGTAGACACCTACGACTTCCGCGTACTGGGCTCGGAAAAGGTTACCACCAAGACTGGCCAGGTCGATGCGATCAAGGTCGAGCGCGTGCGTGACCCGACGCAAAGCAAGCGCACCACCGTGCTGTGGTTCGCCAAGGACTGGGATTACCTGCTAGTGCGCCTGCAACAGGTCGAAACCGACGGTAAGGAATACAACATCGTGCTGCTCGACGGCACCGTGAACGGCAAGGCCGTCAAAGGCAGCTGATTGCCCTGACCGCTTGCCATACAGAGCCCCGCTTATTAGCGGGGCTTTTTATTGGCTGCAAACAAGAGGACGCAGAGCGTCCAGAACGGCATGCCGACGCGGAGCGTCGCACGATAGTTGAATTACCGTTCCTCACGCTCCAGCGTGGGAATGTCTGTCGTGACGCTCTGCGTC
>NZ_LJQT01000137.1:0-4694 GCF_001400515.1 Pseudomonas meliae
CCCGGGGCGGTTCACTTTCGGCACGAAAGGCGCTGACACGGTCAGTTATGAGCCACGACGCCGACGGTTCACCGCTCAGACTCTTTTTAACATCATCGATGTTCCGGTAACCCAAGGATCGAAAAAAACGACCAACAGAAATACCACTGGTGGAGGTCTGCTTCGCAATGCTATCGGCGGACTCAAACGGAAGTCGCTCCGGGTTACCCAACAGGTAGCTAGCAATCCGTTTACCAGTGGGGCTCATCCGAGAGGTGTTTTGCTCCAACAGTTGTAGAAAGCTATTCTTTTCAGTGGCCATGACTTAATCCTTTATGCGACCCGTTAAATCCATTTCATAAAAACAACCACGTCATCAATCTAACATTGGCTTTCGCGAAGATGCAAGCTTGGCTGTCAAATTCGATTCAGCCGCTTACAAAGCATGACAACATGCATGCCATAAGCGGCGGCGTGCGATTCAGGTGAAGCCCCCCTCTCAAGACACGTTCGTACATTTTCAAATGTAGGTCCTGGCCATTTCGGATGGCTCGCCTCAACCAACGAACGGCCTTGGAGGCTGTTTTCCGAAATCGCGAGGCTTCTTGCGAAAATGCATTCAAAAACATAAAATGACTTCATTGAATGCAATTTCATGAGGTGATGTTATGGCAATGCTGACAGTACGGAACTTGCCCGAAGATGTACACCGCGCGCTGCGAGTGCGGGCTGCCCAACACGGGCACAGCACCGAGGCCGAAGTCCGCGAGATTCTGGCGATCGCAGTCAAGCCGGAGACGCGCGTTCGCCTAGGTGAAGCCTTGGCGGCATTGGGTCGCAAGATCGGCCTGACGAACGAAGATTTCGAGGTCTTCAACCAAGTGCGAGACAAGACGCCGGCCGAGCCGCTGAGGTTTGAATGATCGTCCTCGATACCAACGTCGTTTCCGAGGCGATGAAGCCCGAGTCCCACTTGGCCGTGCGGTCCTGGCTGAACGATCAAGCCGCCGAAACGCTATACCTGTCCAGCGTGACGCTGGCTGAGCTGCTGTTTGGCATCGGGGCGCTCCCGGCCGGCAAGCGCAAGGACATGCTGGCGCAGGCCCTTGACGGTCTAATGGGGCTGTTCAGGGATCGGGTGCTGCCATTCGATATCGATGCAGCACGGCGCTATGCCGATCTGGCCGTGACGGCAAAAACCTGCGGGCGAGGATTCCCGACACCTGACGGCTACATCGCAGCGATTGCGGCTTCGCGAGGTTTCATCGTGGCGTCACGCGACACTGCACCCTATGAGGCGGTCGGTGTATCCGTCATTAATCCGTGGGAAGTGTGAGGGATCAATAAAAGATTAAGGGTTTACTCGAAAGCTTTGGCATCGCGTTGTGCGGTTTGGCCACGTCAATCTTGGAAGCGCTCGCCAACGTCGTTGTCGCCCGCATGACGGGCTTTGACTTCTTCTCCATATGGGGGCCTTGCACACCAGCTTCGCCGCCGCATCAGGGTACTACTTAGGCTCACTCAACTTCCACTAAAGGGCCACGGCGATCCTACTGATACAAATGCTGATTATCGCGGTCCTGGTCAATGTTCCGCCTCAACCAACGAACGGCCTTGGAGGCTGGTAATCATCATCGGGGACGTCATCCATCGGGTCATGCCGGGCTGGTGAATGCGTTCTCACCTCCGGTTCGTCGTAGCCGTAATACTGACGGTGATCCTTCTCGATCACGTCATAGCGCGCCATCTGCTCTGGATCGGTCACCTGGAACACATACTGACTTCCGCGATGGTTGACGCCACATCCCGCATCAAGCACCTGGTCAACGAACTGGTCATCACCAATGATCCTCACAGCGTCACCGCTTTTCGTGGATACCAGGTTGGCGGCCAGCCGATAGTTGTCCAACTCATCGTCGTCATTGAACCCCGGTTTTACGTGGACGAAATCGCCACGGTCGATCACACCCGCCCTGCCATCGCGCAGATATTCGACAGTGCCGTCGCGATGCAAATGTGACGTGTAAAAGCGCAGGTGATAGACAGCAGAGTCATCTGCCTGGCCGCACTGGATCAGACGATCAAAACCATCGTCCGGAGTGCGCTCCTTCCGCTTTTCTCGATACACAAATCCACGCAGTTGACTGACAGCCGCGACGTCGCCTCTGAGAGCTTGCTGCTCGACCCATGAACGGTATGCAAGCGGACGAAGCAAGCCTTTTTCGGCAAGCGCTTGCCGCTCGTCACGAAGCTCGATGCGCAACTCAGCCATGGCTTTCATCCGGTCGAACTCGGCAACTCGATACAGCAACTTGCGAAGCAATGGGTCGTGCTGAGAGCGTTTGACGTCCGCCTTCATTGCCTGGTAGCGAGCAGCCACTTGCTGGTATCGATCCTTGACATGAAGATCAGGTTTTTCCCAGCCCTCACGATAGCGTTTATAGCGCATTTTTAAATCAAGCCGAGCCTCAGCTCTCGCCTGCCGGCGATCAAAACGCACGTCTTTATCTCGGAGTTCAAATGCAGGCTGGTAAGTGGAAAAAATACCATAGCTCCATTCTTCATGTTCGAAGGTGGGAGGTCCTTCAAACGGACCTATGTGGGCTTCCAATCGAAACTTGGTCAGCGTCGGATGGACCGAAGAAGCCTTGACCACAGGACCCTCTGGCCGCAGGAAATCATAGATCACCAATCCTTCGCCTTGCTCCCTTAATCCCAAGCCACGTTCATGCAAGGCCAGGTGGATTTGACGCCAGGTAATCTCTCGCGACTCGATAAGCTCAGATAATTTTTCACGCACCTCACGCACGGCGTAATGATAGAGACTCTCGGTGTTGGAATAGACCTGCAATGGCACAGTCCCTTGCGGAGCGCTGCCATACCGAAAAGGCGCACGGACCAATTGGTCGTTGACACCCCACTGCCAACTCCCATTGTCCTGAATGAATCCGTATTTGCGTTCGAGAACGCGGCAGCTTTTCTGCAACGTGTCAGCATCATTCCACAGGGCGGCGGCTTTGTAAGTAATGGGATTGACTCGGTTCACCGCCACATGACAGTGCGTATTGTCGGTGTCTTGGTGAATAGCTGTGACGTACTGATGCCCTTCCATGCCCAGCTGACGAATGCAGTGTTCGGCGCATTCGAATATCTGCGCATCAGTAGGCAGTTCGTTTTCGCGCCACGACAAGATGAAGTGATAGACCGGGTCTTGGCAGCGACGACTCTGGGCGGCAACCATGTTCATTTCCGCCGCCGATGTCTCCCAGGAGAAGCAGTTTGTCTCGCAAGAAATGCCTCCACTGATCAAGCGCTGACGGCCATCGGGGAACACGTCGGTGATTACGACAGCACGGTTGTCACCATCATTTCGATCCGCATAATCGACAAGCCGATCGAACATCGCTTTCTTGGTGCGCGAAGCATTCTGGCGAGGCGCAGCGCTGACTAGATCATCATCTTTGGGCTTGTCCCCACGGTCGCTGATGTAGCTCACCAGCCGGTTGAAGCTGGAGCCCTTATCGCCGCGTTTCGGGGGGATGATGACGTTCATGGCTGATGGGCTACTTGATGCGAGTCTGGGACAGATCGATGGCATTGACGGCATTTCGGATGGCGACCAACACGTCAGAGAATTGCTTGCTCAGATCAGTTGTCATGCTGTCCTGCATCTGGTTGAACAGATGCTTTTGCAAGCCTCCGAGCTGTAGCAACGCGGACATTAGCTTCTTGTCAGTCGGTGTCTTGATTTTGCGATTCAGCGCAGCACGACGCATCAGATCTGAAACAGATATCTCGGCAGCCAGCGCTTTTTCGCGAATCAAGGCTGCATCCTCTTCAGTGCAACGAATTTCGATCCTCACCGTTGCTTGACGCGCTGTGCTTTTCGACATGCTCTGACTCAACCTTAACTAACTGAATGACGCTGTCGGGGTGTCGGGGCGGAGCCCTGATCCGGGTTTTGTCGGATGGACCGCGTGCGGGCCGTACGTACAAAACATTTCCAGTCATATCTTATGACCTCGATTTAGTATGCAGACTACCATTTTGGCACAATGCCGCCTAGCCAAAGCAGAGAAGCGGCGGCGGTGGTGGCTGGTTGGGGTTTTCGATACGCCCTGGCGATCCTCACAGCTCATACGGGCGGCCATGCTTTGACCGTCAGGAAAAAGCCCGTAGAGGGTTGGCGTGTTTAATTGCCTCACCACAATCTGCCTGAGGATGCAAAACCACACTGTCATCGATTGACCGCTTCCTGATATCCTCGACGACTAACGGGCGCCCTGCCCTATGATCGGGTGCTGGGTATCGACCAACATCATTCGGAATCGCGCAATGGCGAAGCAAAAGACGTTCACCCAAAAAGAGTTGGAAGCCGCACGCCAGAAACTCACTGAGCTTCCAGACCTAAGCCAGGACAAGCTGAGCCAGGCGGAAGTGCTTCAATCACTGAAAGCGGAAATAGTTGAGCTATGCGCAGCGAAGGGCTACACAGTCACCGAGGTCAAGCAAGCGCTCGCCGACGTGGGCTTGAATGTGAGTGCCAAGGAAATTACTGAGTTGACGACTTCTCGCAAACGCGCTGCCCCTCGCGTTAAAGCGCAGACGGCTTAACGTCCGCTCACGTTAAAAATGAGCAAAAAAAAGCCCCATCTCTTGGGGCTTCTTTTCTGCACTTTTCGTCAGCTAATGCGCTGCTAAGAGGGTGTAGACAA
>NZ_LJQT01000415.1:0-3354 GCF_001400515.1 Pseudomonas meliae
CTCTGCGTCGTCAGTGCCACCGCGGTTGAAAAGCGCTTTTACTCTCGGCGCCGTGCGTCAGCTTAGACTATCGTGCCTGCGCTCCGCGTAGGCATGCAGTTCGTTACGCTTCGCGTCACACAGCGGTTCTGCGACTTCAGGTGGATTGGCGTTCGGCTCAAGTTACCTTTTTGCCTCTCGGCGACGCACTTTGAGGGACCAAAGCGAGCAAGGCCCTTGGCTCCGGTTTCCGGCTCAACTTCGTCAGGCCCTTCGCGGTCGAAAAGCGTTTCTGTGGCAGCGGCAACGACTGAGCCAATGGGGTAAACTCGCGCCATTGCTGTCTGGAGCTATTTATGCGCGCAGAGTTGAACAACGGCCTCATCGATTTTCTGAAGGCTTCTCCCACCCCGTTCCACGCCACCGCCACCCTCGTGCAACACTTCGAAGCTGCGGGTTTTCAGCGGCTGGATGAACGTGATACCTGGGCAATAGAAACTGGAGGTCGTTACTTCGTCACCCGTAATGACTCCTCTATCGTCGCCTTCCGCATGGGCCGTCAGTCGCCACTCACCGGCGGGATTCGCATGGTTGGCGCACACACGGACAGCCCGTGCCTGCGGGTCAAACCGCAACCGGAACTGCAACGCCAGGGCTTTTGGCAACTGGGCGTCGAAGTCTACGGCGGCGCGCTGCTGGCACCGTGGTTTGACCGTGATCTGTCGCTGGCAGGTCGTGTCACCTTCCGCCGCGATGGCAAGGTTGAAAGTCAGTTAATCGACTTCAAGCTGCCGATTGCCGTGATTCCCAATCTGGCCATCCACTTGAACCGCACTGCCAATGAAGGTTGGGCGATCAACGCGCAAAACGAACTGCCGCCAATCCTCGCGCAAGTGGCTGGCGACGAACGCGCGGACTTCCGTGCGCTTCTGACTGATCAACTGGCCCGCGAACACGGGCTGAATGCAGACGTGGTGCTCGATTACGAGCTGAGCTTCTATGACACACAGAGTGCCGCCGTTGTCGGCCTCAATGGGGACTTCCTGGCAGGCGCACGCCTGGACAACCTGCTGTCGTGTTATGCCGGGATGCAAGCGCTGCTGAACAGCGAAAGTGACGAAACCGCTCTACTGGTATGCACCGATCATGAAGAAGTCGGTTCGTCGTCGACCTGTGGCGCAGACGGCGCAATGCTTGAGCAGATCGTCCAGCGCCTGCTGCCGAGCAGCGAAGACTACGTGCGGACCATTCAGAAATCGCTGCTGATATCGGCCGACAACGCCCACGGCATACACCCCAACTACGCCGAAAAACATGACGCCAATCATGGTCCCAAGCTCAACGCCGGGCCGGTGATCAAGGTCAACAGCAACCAGCGTTACGCCACCAACAGTGAAACGGCCGGTTTCTTCCGCCATCTGTGCATGGCTGAAGAAGTACCGGTGCAGAGTTTCGTGGTGCGCAGCGACATGGCCTGTGGCTCGACTATCGGGCCAATCACCGCCAGCCATTTGGGGATCCGCACGGTAGACATCGGCCTGCCGACGTTCGCCATGCATTCGATTCGCGAGCTGGCTGGCAGTCATGATCTGGCGCATCTGGTCAAGGTATTGAGCGCGTTCTATGCCAGCCACGAGCTGCCATAACGCCTGCAATGATTGATTCTCGTGGGGGCGGCGTGCTGCTCCCGCGTAACAGTTCTGACGCCCGGTCGAATACCCTGATTGAAAAAATAAAGTTTCGCGGCTTACACATAAAAAACAACGCAGGTTTTATCGGTTTTACCCCTGGCACCTTTGTGCCGTACACCGTTGATTCGTTTATAAAGGGACATCATGTCCCGAACCGCATCGACGTACCCTGTCGATGATTCAGTACGAATAACCCGGTTACGTGACTCAGGTATCGTCCTCGTCGGTTTTATTGACGATATCGTCATCGTCGTTCACGTAATACGGAATGTCGGCTTCGACACCGTTCTCTCCCGTCCTTGGCCACCAATTGTCTGTACCGCTTACCGTCCCAGAGCCTGAAAACAAGCGTGGAGTCTTCTCCTGCCGATAACGTGGAACCTTCACTGCCAATAAGTTTGCTGCGAGCGCCTGCTGTCAACACACTGTTCTTTCCAGCGGTCAGTCTGCTTTGGTCTCCCGCCATCAACGTGCAGTCATGTCCGCCGGTCAACTTGCTTCTGTCTCCAGCGGTGAGGTAACTGTTCAGTAGTTTACTGCGGTCTCCCGCCGTCTGATTACTGTCTGCACCGGCGATAAGTCTGCTGCGGTCACCTGCCAGCTGTACGCTGCCTGCACCGGCTATCAGCGTGCTGCGAAAACCTGCGGTCTGCGAACTGCCCTTGCCGGCGATAAGCATGCTTTTGTGTCCGGCCACCTGAATACTTTCATGGCCCGCAATCAACGAGCTGCCATAACTTGCAATCTGGTTACTGCCGTAGCCCGCAGTCAATGTGCTGCGAATGCCCGATGTGAGACTGCTGCCATAACCGGCAATCAACACACTGCGAAGTCCGGCGATCAACGTACTGCCATAGCCTGCCGTCAGAAAGCTTCGGATTCCGCTGGTCAGGGAACCGCCATAACCGGCGATCAATGAGCTGTCCTGCCCGGCCGTTGCCGTACTGCCATACCCCGCCGTCAATGAACTTCCATGCTCGGCAGTCTGGGTACTGCCATAACCTGCCGTGAGCGTACTTTTATAGCCTGCCGTCTGCGTACTGCCATAACCCGCGATCAGCGAACTCTCATAGCCGGCGGTGGAGGTACTTCCGTAGCCGGTGGTGAGCGAGCTTTTTTCCTGCGCGGTTTGCGTACTGCCATAACCGGCTGTCAACGTGCTCTCGTAACCTGCCGTCTGCGTGCTGCCGTAACCCGCGATCAGCGAACTTGCATAACCTGCGGTGGAAGTGCTTCCGTAGCCTGTGACCAGGTCACTGCGTTCCTGCGCCGTTTGCGTACTGCCATAACCCGCAGTCAATGTGCTCTCGTAACCTGCCGTCTGCGTACTGCCGTAACCAGTGGTCAGCGAGCTGCTGTCCTGTGCGGTTTGCGTACTGCCGTAACCGGCGATCAGCGAGCTATCGGAACCTGCGGTACCGGTGCTGCCGTATCCGGCGGTCAGGTTGCTGCCCTCCTGCGCAGTCTGCGTACTGCCGTAGCCTGCCGTCAGTGCGCTGTCACTTCCTGATGTCTGGGTGCTGCCATATCCGGCGATCAATGAGCTATCCGCGCCTGCCGTGCCGGTGCTACCGTACCCAGCCGTCAGGTTGCTGCCTTCCTGTGCAGTCTGCGTACTGCCGTAGCCCGCCGTCAGTGCGCTGTCCCCTCCTGACGTTTGCGTACTGCCGTAACCGGCGATCAG
>NZ_LJQT01000241.1:0-3959 GCF_001400515.1 Pseudomonas meliae
ATTGCCAAGGCCGGGACGTTCTCCTCCTCCCAGTCGTCGATATCGTCGCACTCTGGCGGCGAAGGCACGAGTCTGAAGGCGTCTTGCGCGGGCGCCTGCACTTCTCGCTGGTCAGTCAGTGGGGCACCCTGAAGCTGCAGCGCATGGCTGTGCTTGTAAAGATCATGGAATTGCTCCTTGAGCCTGAAGGTGTCAGGCGTGTGGAACTGGATCTCCCAGAGCGCGCCTTCGGGACTGCGCATCGTGACATTGACCGCTTTGAAGGCCGGCTGGTGCTTGGCAAACAGGTTGTTCAGCTTGACGCGCACATGGCCCTGATCGTCCAGCGAGGCCAGCACACCGCGCAAGCCAGCGGTGAAGTCCTGCGGATCCAGTACCACGCTGTAGCGCAACGCATCGTTCACGCCGGCCACGGCTTCTTCCAGGGTCTTGTTTTTCAAAGCCATCTGCTGCTTTAGCTTTTCTTTCAACGAGCCGACCGACTTCAGTTGATGGTCCATGCCCGCCAGTTGCCCAGCATGGGACTCGGCGACGCGCCTCAGCATGTGAGTGACCCTAGGTTCCATCTCGCGAGCACGCGTCAGTAAGCTCTGCGCCTCAAGCGCAATGTCCTCTGGCTGCACAGCGCGCAGGCGCTCGGCGGGCGGTGGCGGTGGGTCGATCAGGTCTGCTTGCTGCAGCGAGTGTAGCGCGTCTTGCATGACGCCCGCAGCCATCGTCGGCATGTGCTGCAGGTCCACCTGGGTCTGCTCGGCGTCGAAGCGACCATCGTGCATGGCCCGGGCAGTCACCTTGCCATACGGTACGCTGCGAACCCGATCAGCGAACCCTCGCTCGGATCGTTCGCACGACTCAACGATCTTGGCGAACAGCGCCGTGCCGGTGTCAGACTTCAGCGCATCGGTGCCCACCTTGATCGCGATGGTGAAGAGGTTGCGCATGCTCAGTTCCGGCTCTCCAGGGATGAGCCCCGGTTGCCCGGCCGGGAATTGCGCGTGCGAGAGCCTGCACACCGGGTAGTTGTCGATGATGGCGTGAATCCGTGCCTCAGTATCAGGCGCAGCAAGGTACGCCTGGGCGAGGCGTGGGAAGGCCTCGCCCAGCGCATCCGGCAATGGCGGCACTTCGGCACGCGATGATGCCCCCGGCTCCAGTCGAAGCAGTTGTGCATGCAGGAGCTCGGCGGCTTCACGTGCCTCGGGCAGGTGGGCGCGCCCGATGGCGTTGTATGCCTGGTTGCGCAGTTCCGTCAACACCTGAGGATCTCTGGCTTTGCCGTCGAGTGCTACACGTAGACCGTTACGCAGGTCGCGCTCAATGCCGTCATAAGTGCCGAACATCATATTGCGCGCCATTGCCTCACGCAGGTGGTCAGGCTGCGCCATGAAGCGCGCTGCCAAGGTGCTGGCCGCCCCCATGATCTGGCCACCACGTTGCAGAGACATGATCTCGGACAGCCGCCCCGCCTGGTAATGGCCGTTGTCAGGATCCATGGCCGGCGTGGCCGTTTTCGGCGGCTTGAAGGAACGTGGCTGGCCGCGGCGTACCTCGCGATCGGCCATCTCGCGCGAAATCAGCGCGGCCAGTTTGGGGTAGCCCGCGTACACGAACGCGTCGTCGCCGTCGGTGTCCATGTTGCGCTTGCGCAGTTCCGGGATAGGCAGTGCGCCCATGCGTCCGGGCTCCACGATGTCCTTGAGCCGCAGGCTGCCGGTGGTGAGCATGTCCTGCGGCACGGCACTGCGGTCGCGACCGGTCGTCCAGCGCGATAAGGTCTTGAGGTCCTCCTTCGAGCAGGCCAGATCCATGTCCGCAAAATTGGCTGGCCAGTTCTTTGATGGCACCACGATGAGCATGCCCTTGCTGTGCAGCATCTCGGCATCACTGCCCGATCTGTCGTCGAAGCCTGTGTAGCTGTACTGGATACCAAAGGACTGCGAGAGGAATTCGGCGGTGGCGTCGCTCTGCGCCACTGTCGCGACGCGTTCTTCCGGCACGGGCAGCAGGTTCTCCTTGTCGTAGGGCGGCTTGCCGATCAGCAAGGCGCCGCCTGCGGCGTCGAAGGCCTGGCTGCGCTCGCTCGGTAGGTGCACCTTGTCGTCGGCAGCAGGCACCGCCCTGACTCTTTGGCCCTGGTAGCCGCCGCTGGTGGCTAGTTCGTACAACGTGAGTTGACTTACCTCCGACGGCAGCGCCTGCAACCGGCGCTGCATCGCCTCGTGCGCCTCCTGCAGTGCCGCCTCGTCACGTGGGAAGTGCTGCAGCGCCTGCGGTGCCAGCCGCGTGGGTCCCTTATCCTTGGCAATAAGGTCACGCTGCTTCTGGCTGGCCTCACCGGCCTGCACTGCTTGCCAGGCAGAGAAGTACTCACGGAAGGCCGGTATGCGTAGTGCCACCTCCAGCTTCAGGAAGCCGCAACCATCGTTGGGGCACAGCGCCAATGCATGCCCGTCCGGTGCTGTTGGCTTGAACGGGTGCGCAGGGCCGCTGACGTCTTCAAAAAATCCCAGACGCAGTGTGCCCTCAATGACGTGATCGGTCGGCACCATCTCTAGTAGCGAGCGCTGCATCCGCGACCAGTCTTCGCGCTGCGGGGCAAGCTTGGCGATGAGCTGCATCAGGCTACTGCCCGGCGCGGTGTCTGTATAGCGCATTGCCGGCAGCAGCGACGGTGCTCCGGATGTGCCGGACAGCAACTGGGCGGGGCGACTCATGTGGCCTCGCGTGGCGCGGCTGCCGCCGAACATGTCAAAACGCCAGGGTTCGTCCTGGTAGGTGAGCGTACGCGCGAGCATGAACGTCGAAATCGCCCCAGGCAGTTGGACCTCCACCAGCGGCAAGCCCGTCAGCCGTGTAAATAGCGAGTACGGCTTGTTCGTCTCGGTCGCATTGGTCGACACTTCCTTGCCGCGCAGATCGACCACGATGTGGGTCGTGCTGCCGTTGCCGGTTGCCGGCGTAACGGGCTCGCCGGGTGCCGACCGCATGCTCAGGCGCCCGGCGTCAAGGTCGAACTGACTCGGTGGATGGGCCTGCGTAATCTTCGCTGCTTCCTTCGCCAGGCGCAGGTCCAGGGCGTCAAATACGATGTCACCGGCCTCGATCTGCGCGATCAAGTTCCAGCTCATCTCGCCGAGGTCCTCCTCGATGGCCTCGCGTGTCCGCTCCAGCGTCCTGTCAACCCATTTCCCCAACTCTTCGCGACGTTGGCGAATTTCCTGGCGCGAGCCTTCGATGTGGCGCGGCTTGCATTGCCGGCTCACCATGCTGTAAGCCTTGAGCACCTGGAAGAAGGTCAGCGCCGGGCATCGAGTGGCGTATTGTTCGAGGTCGGTCGAAGACGGCGGGACACCGCCGGTAAGGTACAAGTCGATCTTGCGCTCGATGATGGGCTGCAACGTATTGAACACGCGCAATGCGTGCCCCCGATGGCGAGAGGTCAACTCTGGGCTGCGGATCAACGGCAAAAATCCCATGCACAGGCTGCCGAGCCCCTCAAGGCTGGTTTCCCGTAGTCCGTCGTCCTGCGCGAGCACCGCAACCCGCTCCAGGGCCGACCGCGCCAGCGGACGCATCTGGCGATGGAGTTGCGCCGATGAAAGGGCCTTGAAGAGCATACCAATGTCTTGCGCGGAGGCAGACTCAAAACGCTCACGGTGCAGCTCCAGGTGCCCGGCCATTGCCAGCAGTTTGGCGCGGCCCAAAATCTGGAACTGTTCCTCATCCAGGTGCAGCAGACGGGACATCGCGTTGGCCACCATGGCGAGCTCACCTATATTGAACTGCTGCCACGGCAACTCTGCCGAGCCGGCGCGTTCGGCGAGCAGCAACACTGCCGGATGACACGCCGGCCTTCCGAGGCATCTGCTCAGCGCATTGAGCGACACAGCCACGTGGTGCTCATCCATGGCTTGTCGCAGATCGTGGTCCTCCGCCAGCCTGCCGGCCAAGACATCGGT
>NZ_LJQT01000274.1:0-25283 GCF_001400515.1 Pseudomonas meliae
TTGTCTACACCCTCTTAGGCAAACCCAGGGCTTTGCCGTCCTTGTCGCGCAGGCGATCAGCGCTGTAATTCTGGAAATACTCTTGCAAGTACCATCCGGGACCTGCGGGCAAACCGCCGTCCAGAAAGCTGGTCAGGCCCAGATTGACCACCGGCAAGTCATAGGCACCGGCCCCTTGTGCGATCAATAAACCCGCCCCGCAAACACACATCAGTTGCGTTTTCATGCGTTTATCTCCCCGTTTTTCTGCATGTCGTGCGGCAGGCTTACTGGGCCAGTCCGGGGTGCGCGGCGGCAATCCGGTACTGGCCTGCGTGAAAGACCAGCGGTTCTGCGCCGCTGTATCGGTAATGCTCGATTTCGCCGATGAAGATCAGGTGGTCACCGCCCTCGTACTGGCGCACGTTGCGGCACACCAGCGTAGCGACCACGTCATCGAGCAGCGGTACGCCAGCCGTACCGGCCGCGTGTGCCACGCCGGCAAACTTGTCGCTGGAAGGTCGGGAAAAGTGCCGCGACAGGCCATGCTGCTCGGCACCGAGCACGTTGATCGCAAAGTGGCTGGCCTCGCAGAAATCGTTCAGGCTCGGTGCGCTGCGTGCCAGGCTCCAGAGCACCAGCGCGGGCTCCAGCGAAACCGATGAAAACGAGTTGGCGGTCATGCCCACCTTGCGTCCGTCGGCAGTGCAGGTCGTTATGACCGTGACGCCAGTGGCGAACTGGCCCAACAGACCGCGCAAGTCGCGGGGGTCAGAGTCTTTCGCGTCACACAGTGGCTGGGTGGTTTCGATATCAGTGCTCATAGGGGCTCCCTCTGGCAGCAGTCTTATGCCGCTTGTTTGTTGTTCTTCTGGATAAAGGCCTGGCATTGTTCGGCGTCGAACCACCACGGAGCAAACTGGCGCGGGTCGTCGAACGCGTTGGTGATGGCAGAAGCCAGCGGCAGTGACTGGCTGGCCGCGCCGAGCAGTTCGAGCAAATGCCGGGGCGGCGGCGTGAGCATGCTGTTGGTCCACTCCACCACATGCCGGGCGTAGCTCCAGTACTGCTCGAAGGTCTGCTCCATCCACGCCTGATCGAACGCTTGATCGCCACGATCGAGCACCGATTGCAGATAGACCTTGCTGCACTTGGCGGCGTTGTTGGAGCCTTGTCCGGTGATTGGGTCGTTGACCACCAGCGCGTCAGCCATACCCAACACCTGACGTCCGGACGGCAGGGTCAGTACCGGGCGGCGGACCATCGGCGTGAAGCGCCCGGAGAGGAAACCCTGATCGTCGGTGAGGCTCAGGTTGTGGCAACGCTCGGCTTCCCAGGGCAGGTACTGGCGAACGATTTCCAGGCTTTTCTGCAAGTGGGCTTCAGGCGTCTTGATGTCCTGCCAGCAGTCTAGAGGGCCGCCGGGGATACCTTCGAACACCATGATTTCGCAAGGGCCGCTGGTGGTCAGCGCAGGAAACACAAAGTATTCGCCGACTCCGGGAATCAGATTGAACGCCACCTTGGAAAACGGCGAAACCGGCGTCATGCCCTTTACGTAGGTCAGCGCCAGCGCCCGCTGCGGCTGACTGAACTGCGTGCGTTGCGGGTCTTTGGCGAACTGGTTGACCACTTCGCCCTTGCCAGCGGCCAGCAGCACCAGATCATGGTTCAGCGACAAGGTTTCCAGCTCGTCGATGCCCACATCGGCAATGACCAGCTCGCCGCCACGTTTGACGAACTCGTCCATCCATACCGGCATTTTCACCCGCTGATCCACTGACTGAGCGTAGCGATCCAGCCGCGCGGCCCAACTGAACAGTTGCTCGCCGGGCAGCTCCGGGTGCGGCACGGTCAGGCCGATACCCTCGACAGCCGGGCATTGCTGCTCCCAGAAGTTGAGCCCCAGATCACGTTCGGTCTGCAGCGAGGTGTTGAACATGCACTGGCTGGACATGACCTTGCCGTTGCGAATCTGCTCGCCCGTGCGGTTGGTGGTCAGGGTGACGTGATAGCCCTCGGCAAGTAGCCCGAGAGCGAGTTGCAGACCGGCCTGGCCGGCTCCGACGATTGCAATACGACGCATGATGGCATTCCTGTTGTTGTGAGTGGGTAGGCGTGTCACACCGGGGCCAAGCGTTATGAAAAGGCTGCGTGTCTACCGAAGCCATCACTGCGCCAGGCGCGGGATGGCAGGCAGGTTCTGCTCGGGCCCCATCGCCGAATAGCCGCCGTCCACGGCATAGTCGGCACCGGTGACAAAGCTGGCTGCTGGCGAGCACAGGAAAGTCACGACGTTGGCCACTTCAGCGGGCTCGCCGAGCCTGCCCAGCAGGTGATACGAAGCCGCCACCTGATCGGCTTTGGCGCGATCGCCACCACTGACCTCGGCGATTACCCGCGACCAGGTCCAGCCCGGTGATACCGAATTGACACGAATGCCGTCGGGGGCTAAGTCCATAGCCATGCTGCGGGTCAATTGTTTGATCGCCGCCTTGGAAACCGGGTACAGCCAGCGACCGGTCTGCGCGCAGCCCGCAGAAATGGAAGAGAAATTGACAATCGCACCGCCACTGGCCTTGAGATCGTCGTGTACGGCCTGAGCCAGAGCGATGGCCGAAACCAGATTGACGTTCAATGCTTGCAGCCAGTCTTCGCGGCAGGAAGCAAAGCCGTCATCCTGATAGGTACAGGCCAGGTTGATCAGCAGGTTTACCGAGCCCAACACCTGGCGCACCCCGGTCAGGGCTTCGCTGATCTCTTCATCCCTGGTGATATCAACGGGGAAAAATCGCGCCTGCTTGCCCAGCTGTTCGGCAGCGCGCTGACCGGCTTCGGCGTCAATGTCGAACAGCGCCACTCGCGCGCCAGCATCGATCAGTCCACGGGCCACGGCCATGCCGATCAGTGTTGCGCCGCCGCTGATCAAAGCGACCTTGCCGTGCAAGGCATCGGAGTTCAGAAATGTAGACATGGTTAATCCTCAGGCGCTTTGGTCGGCACTGTTCGCCCAGTTGGGCATCAGGCTGTTGGAAGGCAGGCTCTCATCAAGCAGTTTGCGGGCGGTTTCAACCCCGGCGACGGGCAGCCCGGACGGGTCGAGCAGACCGACCTGCACCAGCACGCTGGCCTGGTCCCAATAGATGTGCTCGTGACAAAGCCTGGGGCCTCGAAACTTCACCACGCCAAGCATCGGTATCTGCACCTTGCGCCCCGTGGGAGCGACGCCCGGCAGCATCCAGTCGATCTCGCTGTCGTGGGTAAAGGTCATGATGAATTCGTCGACGATCTGGGTAGCGCCCACCGTTCGGGAAATAGGCGTCAGCGCCATGTCCTGCGGGTTGCCGTGCACAAAATGGTGCTGATAGAAGCGGCTCAATTGCGCATGGCCGACACCGCCGGTCATGGTCGGAATGTGATTGACGTACGGTTCGGCAACCATGGTGGCCATGGTTGCGGGCACGTCACGGGTCTCGAACTCGTGGCGAATGTGCTCTTCCCAGAGCGCTGACAGGTCGTATTCGGGGCCAAGCGTGCGGCGCAGTGCCGCCACAGTGCGTTCATGCGCCATCAGCGCGGCGGGCTTGTTGAAGTGGTGGCCGTTGGGACGGGCGAAGGCGTGATCGACGCCGGGATAAAGGTAGGTTTCCACGCCCGGCGTGTTCTGTGTGGCGGCAAATATCTCGGCACGGGCCTCTGTGGGGCAGAATTGATCCAGCTGGGCAGCGTGCAACACCAGACGGCGACCTTGCAGCCCTTCCAGCTCGGCCAGCGCCTTCTCTATGCCAACCCCGTAATAGCCAACTGCACACGCCACCTCGGGTAGGCGGCAGGCGGCCAGATACGCCAGCTTGCCGCCCAGGCAATAACCCACCACCCCTTGAGCACTGCCGGTGCATTCCGGCAGTTGGCGCAGGGCATGCAGGCTGGCGCGAATGTCATCGACACCGGCACGCTCGTCAAACGCCTGATAAAAACCGAACGCCTGCTGAAAATCCTCTTCGCTGTAACCCAGCTCGACGCCAGGCTTCTGCCGCCAGTACAGATCGGGCACCAGTACGCTGTAGCCTTCCTCGGCGAGGAAGTCGGCAACGTCGCGCATTGCCTGATTGACCCCGAATATTTCCTGGCACAGCACCACTCCGGGGCCGCTTCCACCGATTGCAGTGGCCAGGTAGGCCTGGAACTGTCTTCCATCGTGCGCATTGACGCTGACATAGCGACCGTTCATTTGCGAGTCTCCAACATCGTGTGAAGTTGGAGCCAATCTTGCGAGCCTTGAACGGGATCCACTATCCGCTGGCTGCGGGCCCTGTCCGGACGGCGCGGAAAGTTGCACAACGCTTTTTTTCTTTCGATACGCAATAAATCCGCATGCGTAGAACTGGCGTGGCGTTTGCTAAGTACTCGTCAGGACCACAAAAAAGTGGCCAAAAAGAAACAGCAGAGCGGCCGCAGTATCCAGAAACTGCGAGCGTTATCCGCAGTGTGAAAATGGCGGGTGACATAAAGACTCAAGCTGCCTTGAAACCGTGCACGAGTGAGAGTTGCCATGAATTCGGAATTGGGTGGGGCCCTTTTTGAAAACACGCCGCTGTTTACAGCGCAGAACCGTCTCTTTTTGCTGCATGACCGGGAACGCATTCGTGAACAGGTGGGCAAGGTATTCAAACCTCATGATCTGAAGGTGGCGACATCCACGCAGGAAGTCAGTGCTTCCATGCACCATGTGCATCTGGGCAAGCTGTCGTTGAGCCGGCTGGAGTAAGGGGTGCCGGTGAGCATCGATCCGGGCCGACTGGAAAATTTCTTTCTGATTCAGATTCCAACGCGCGGCAGTGCCGAGATCCACTGTGACGGCGTGCGTTTTACGTCCTCGGCACAATGCACCTCAATCATCTCGCCCGACACACCGGTTTCGATGCGCTGGGCCGCCGATGCTCCACAACTGGCCTTGCGTCTGGATCGGCAAGAGGTCGAAAAACATTGTGCCCAGCATCTGGGCCATGGTTTGAAAACCCCGCTGCGCTTCAAACCCGAACTGCTGCTGACCCATCCTAACGCGAGCTACTTTCTGCAGTTGCTCGGTGCACTGGCCGATGCACTGGCCTGCGACGGGCACCCCATCCATAACCCGCTGGTGCTCAAGCAGTTTGAAGCGACGCTGATCAATGCCCTTATCTACGGGCAGCCAAACACCCTGCAAAACCCGTTGAGCGCGCCGGAACCGGCCCGTCGGGTTTCGCCGTACTTTGTCAAACGCACCGAAGAGTTTATCCTCGCCCACGCTCATGAGCCGCTGTCCATCGAACAACTGGCCGAGCATGCGGGGGTCAGCGTGCGTACGCTATTTTCCGGGTTCCGGGAGTTTCGCAACATCAGTCCGATGGCGTTCCTGCGCAACGTACGCATGGAGCGCGTACACCTGGAATTGCGCAACCCCGGTACCGATTCGGTGACCGATATCGCAATGAAATGGGGGTTTGCGCACCTGGGGCGGTTCTCGCAGGAATATCGCAAGTACTACGGCGAGTTGCCCTCGGCAACCTTGCGCTTTCGTCAATGAGGATAGTTGAGGTTATCGTTCCTGACCCTCCAGCGTAGTAACGCTGTTCTGGACGCTCTGCATCCGATCTTTGAATGGGGTGCCAACGCACTTGCACTCACCCGCCCATGCTCCTAGGCTCTGCCGATATTCGAATCGGGAAGCACCATGGACACCTCTCTCAGCCGCCGCGAGCGGTTGCATATCGTTATTTTCGAGGCGAATACGCCTGCCGGCAGAACGTTTGACAAGATTGTGCTGGTCGCGATTCTGCTCAGCCTGCTGGTCACGGTCATCGACAGCATCGAGAGTATTCATCGCGATTACGCAATGCTGTTCGCCTGGATCGAATGGGGCTTTACGCTGCTGTTCGCGATCGAATACATCCTGCGCCTGTACTGCTCGCCCCGACCGCTGAAGTACGCGTTCAGTTTCTACGGGCTGGTCGACCTGCTGGCCATTGTGCCGGGGGTTCTGTCGATCTATTACAGCGACGCGCAATACCTGCTGATCGTGCGGATCATCCGTATGCTACGGATTTTCCGGGTGCTCAAGCTCGGCACTTACCTGCGCCAGGCCAACTATTTGCTTGCTGCGCTGCGCGGCAGCAAGCAGAAGATCATCGTGTTTCTGGTCACAGTTTCCACTCTGGTCACGGTGTTCGGCACGCTGATGTACGTGATCGAAGGCCCGGAGCACGGCTTCACCAGCATCCCCAAAGGCATTTACTGGGCTATCGTGACCCTGACCACTGTGGGCTTTGGCGATATCGTGCCGAAGACACCGGTCGGGCAGATGCTCTCGTCGCTGGTGATGATCATCGGCTACTCGATCATCGCCGTGCCCACCGGTATATTCACCGCCGAACTGGCCAACGCCATGCGCGGCGAACAGCTGAAACACGATTGCCCGGTGTGCTCGAAGAACTTCCACGAACACGGCGCGGCGTTCTGTTCACGCTGCGGTAATCAATTGTTTGCAAAAGTAGAGCACAAGGCATAAGCAAAGACCTTTTCAGTCTTTAAACAGCAGGCGCGATACTGATAGTGTCGCGGCATTACGCCATCAGGCTTTACACACGACTCTTCATCTCAAGGACCCTGCAGTGAATAAACTCTTCGCCGCCTCGCTACTGGCCGCTGGCCTGGCCTTTGCCAGCGCTGCCCAGGCAACCCCGACGCTGCTCAACGTCTCCTACGACGTGATGCGTGATTTCTACAAGGACTACAACAGCGCCTTCCAGAAGCATTGGAAAGCCGAGAAAAATGAAGACGTGACCGTGCAGATGTCCTTTGGCGGTTCGAGCAAGCAGGCGCGCTCGGTCATCGACGGGCTGCCGGCTGACGTCATCACCATGAACATGGCGACCGATATCAACGCGCTGGCCGACAATGGCGAGCTGGTGCCGAAAGACTGGGTCAGCCGCCTGCCGAATAACAGTGCGCCGTTCACCTCGGCCACTGTTTTTATCGTGCGCAAGGGCAACCCGAAAGCCCTGAAAGACTGGCCGGACCTGATCAAGGATGGCGTGGAAGTCATCGTGCCTAACCCGAAAACCTCGGGCAACGGCCGCTACACGTACCTGTCGGCCTGGGGCTACACCCTGAAAAAAGGTGGCGATGAAGCGGCCGCGAAGAAATTCGTCGGTGAACTGTTCCGCCATGTGCCCGTGCTCGACACGGGCGGTCGAGGCGCGACCACAACGTTCATGACTAACCAGATCGGCGACGTGCTGGTGACCTTCGAAAACGAAGCGGAAATGATCGCTCGTGAATTCGGTCGCGACCAGTTTGAAGTGGTCTACCCGTCCGTGTCGGCAGAAGCCGAGCCGCCAGTGAGTGTGGTTGACAAGGTCGTGGACAAGAAAAAATCCCGCGCCTTGGCCGAAGATTACCTGAAATACCTGTGGTCACCGGAAGGTCAGGAAATCGCGGCGAAAAACTACCTGCGCCCACGTGATCCGCAGGTCTTGGCCAAATACACCGACCGCTTCCCGAAAGTGGACTTCCTGTCGGTCGAGAAAACCTTCGGTGACTGGCGCACAGTGCAGAAGACCCACTTCATTGACGGTGGTGTGTTCGACCAGATCTATCCGGGCAAATAAGTCCCCCGAAACGCAAAACGGCGACCCATCAGGTCAGTCGCCGTTTTCATTTGCAGGCTTGAATCAGTTACTGAACTGCTTACCCAGCCCGGCCGGAACGCCGCTGGCGTCGGTCGCCTGCCACGGACCGTTAGGGTTGGTTGCCCAGCTCCAGCCGTTGTTCCACTGATAGTAAGTACGCTGGCGATAGAAGGTGTTGGGCTGATCGTCCATCACGTACACCCCCAGGCGCGGGTCCCAATGGCTGCCACCGCCCGGTGGCGGGGCGAAACTGGCCGAGGTCTTCGGCGCTGCGGCTGGCGCTTTGGCAGGCTCGGCAGGCGCCGTGTTCGGGCGCGGTGCGCCGGGTTGCTGGCCGCCCGGCAGGTTAAGGATCGGATCCTGGCTGTGAGGCGGTGCCGGATGCTGGACAGCACAAGCACTCAGGCCAACGACCAGCCCCAACAAGGTGATGCGTGCGGTACGGTACATAAGCGATTTCTCTAGTTATCCGGACTGTCGATGATCAACGCCTGCTGCGCCTGAGTATCGCTGGCCAGCGGCTGACTGCGGCCGACCCACTCACCGGTGGTTGGCTGCCCTGCGCGAGACACTCGCGCAACCAGTTGGACTTGCGCAAAGTTCGACAGGTTCAGTTGCGGCATCATTGCATCGGCATCACTCAGTTCAACCTCGGCAGGCAGGTCCGCCACCGTGATGCGTTTGACCGCCAGTGGCGCGGTCGGGCCGTTGATTGCACGGGCGAAGATGAACACGCTGTCACCCGGTTGAACGTTACCCTTGAGCGAGGCAGCCAGCGTGACACGCACCTTGGGCGCCCTGGCCTTGACCGGCGCCGCCTGCCCGGCAAGGTTTTCTCTGGCGCGGGCTATGCCGCCTTCCAGCGCCGAGCGCGAAGCGTCCTGCGCGGGCAACGCCGCCAGCAGGCGGGTCCAGTAATCCACCGCTGCCTGATAACGCTGTGTTTCGAACGCGGCAATCCCCAGTAGGCCCAGGCTGGTGACTTCGTTGGGGTCGGCCTGCAGCGCTTCGTCGGTCAGCGCCTGCACCTGTGCGGTGAAGTGTTTGTCGCTGGCGAAATACAACGCCTGTGCCCACTGCCCGAGCAACTCTGGCGATCTTCCGGCCAGTGCCACCGAGCGCTCGAACATCTGCGCGGCGTCACCGGGGCGGTTCTGCGCCATGTAGCTGCGCGCCAGAAAATACAGGTTTTCGGCTGAATCCGGCTGAGCCTGCACGCTGCGCTCCAGGCGCTGGGTCAGGTCTGCCAGCGAGGTTGGTGGTCGAGCGAATTCGCGGCTCAGTTCAACCCGGTCACTGGCACCCAGTTGCAGATAACCCGCCAGCCCCAATACAGGGACCAGCACCGCAGCCAGCACCAGCGAGGGCTTGCCCAGACGCGATGTGCGGGCAGGCTCTGCGCCTTCAGTGTCGGCGAGCAGCTTGCGCGCAGCTTCGGCACGAGCGCCTTGCAATTGCGTCACCGACAACACGCCCTGCTCTTGCTGAACCTGCAACTCGCTAAGCCGCTCCTGATACAACGCCACGTTCAGGGCTGTGCGATCTTCTTCACGTTGCGCACGATGGCCGCGCAGCACCGGTATCAGCAGAAACCCCAGCGCCACGAGCAAGAGAAGCCCGGTCGCGATCCAGAAATCGGTCATGGGCGGTGGTCATCCAGCAAAGCGGCGAGGCGTTGTCGCTCATCGTCGGAAAGCACATCGGCCTGTTCGGAGTTCGCCTTGCGACGCCGCCCGACGATGAAACAGATCACCACCAGACCGCCGATCAGCAGACCGGCCGGGCCGAACCAGAGCAACCAGGTGCGCGCATTGAGGCTGGGTTTGTAACGAACGAAGTCACCGTAGCGATCAACCATGAAGTCGATGATCTGCTGATTGCTCTGCCCTTCACCCAGCATGCGGTAGATTTCCTTGCGCAAGTCAGCGGCAATAGGCGCGTTGGAATCGGCGATGTCCTGATTCTGGCATTTGGGGCAGCGCAGTTCCTTGGTCAGTTCGCTGTAGCGTGCACGCTCGGCATCGTCGCGAAAAGTGTAAGCGTCGATGGCAGCGTGGGCGATGCCTGAGCACAGCACGCTGAGCAGGACAATCATCAGGCAGCGCTTCATGGCTGCGCCTCATCAACCAATTGCTGGTAACGGGCAGCGAGCTTTTCTCGCCACACAGCCTCATCGATGACCCCGACATGCTTGTAACGAATAATGCCCTGACGGTCGATCAGGAAGGTCTCCGGCGCACCGTACACGCCCAGGTTCAGCCCCAGCGAGCCGTCGTCGTCACGGATATTCAGCTGATAAGGATCGTGAAATTCCTTGAGCCATTTCAGCGCGTCGGCGTTGACGTCCTTGTAGTTAACGCCGTAGATCAGCACGCCCTGCTGCGCCAGCCGGGTCAGCACAGGATGCTCCACCCGACAGGCCACGCACCAGGTGCCCCAGACGTTGACCAGTGCGGGTTTGCCCAGCAGGTCGGCGCGGGTCAATACGCGGCTGCTTTGAACTTCGGGCAGCGAAAACTGCGGAAACGGCTTGCCGATCAGCGCCGACAGCAGCTCGGCGGGGTCCAGATACAAACCGCGATACAGGAACGCCGCCACGCCGAGAAACAACGCCAGTGGCAGGAGCATGACCCAGCGTTTCACAGTGCAGCTCCCGACATGCCCAATGCCTCGCGCACCTTGCTTTTGACCCGCGTGCGATAACGACGGTCAAACGCCGCCAGCACACCACCCAGACCGGTCAGCAGACCGCCGAGCCAGATCCAGCGCACAAACGGTTTGACGTGAACCCGTACGGCCCAGGCACCATTGCCCAGCGGTTCACCCAATGCTACGTAAAGATCACGGCTGAAACCGGCATCAATGCCTGCTTCGGTCATCATTGACTGTTGCACGCTGTACAGACGTTTTTCCGGGTGCAGCTCGGTGAGCTGAAGCCCGTTGCGCAAGACGCGAACGGTGCCGCGATCGGAGGTGAAGTTCGGCCCTTCATAATGCTTCGCGCCCTCGAATACAAAGACGTAACCGCCCAGCTCAGTGGACTCGCCAGGGGCCATGCGCAAATCGCGCTCGGCGCTGTTCTGGCTGGACAACACCACGCCCAGCGCGCACACCACGATACCAAGGTGCGCCAACTGCATGCCCCAATAACTGCGGGTCAGGCCAAGCGCGCCGCGAAGCAGGCCCTTGTGACGGGTCTTGTCGAGCAAGTCTCGGACCCCGGCCAGCAGCACCCAGGCGGCGAGCATGAAGGTGGCCAGCACCGCCCACTGAAAATCGCCCATGAGCAGGCCGGCGATCACCGCCAGCACGGCGCTACCGACCAGTACCGGGGCGAGCATGCCCAGCAGCCATTTCAGCGGTGTGTCCTTCCAGCGCACCAGCACGCCGACCGCCATGACCACCAGCAACAGCCCCATCAACGGTACGAACAGCGCATTGAAATACGGCGGGCCGACCGACATCTTGGCTCCGCTCATGGCATCGATCACCAGCGGATAAAGGGTGCCCAGCAGGATCATCGATGCAGCAGTCACCAGTAACAGGTTATTGCCAAGCAACAGGGTTTCCCGCGACCACAGGCCGAAGCCGACATGGCTTTTGACCACCGGCGCACGAATCGCAAACAGGGTCAGCGAGCCGCCCACCACGACCAGCAGGAACATCAGAATGAACACGCCGCGTGCCGGGTCCGAGGCAAAGGCGTGCACCGAAGTCAGCACCCCGGAACGCACCAGGAACGTGCCCAGCAGGCTCAGGGAAAAAGCGGCAATCGCCAGCAATACCGTCCAGCTCTTGAACACGCCACGTTTTTCCGTGACCGCCAGCGAGTGAATCAGCGCAGTGCCCACCAGCCAGGGCATGAACGAGGCATTTTCCACCGGGTCCCAGAACCACCAGCCGCCCCAGCCCAGTTCGTAATAAGCCCACCATGAGCCAAGGCTGATCCCGATACCGAGAAAGGCCCAGGCCACCAGCGTCCATGGCCGCGACCAGCGCGCCCAGGCGGCGTCGAGTCGGCCGCCAAGCAAGGCGGCGATGGCGAAGGCAAAGGCCACGGAAAAACCGACATAGCCCATGTAGAGCATCGGCGGATGCACGATCAGGCCTATATCCTGCAACAGGGGGTTGAGATCGCGTCCGTTGGCAGGCATTTGCGGCAGAAGACGGGCGAACGGGTTGGAGGTGAGGATCAGAAACAACAGAAAGCCCAGGCTGATCATGCCCATCACGGCGAGCACCCGCGCCAGCATTACCTGAGGCAATTGCCGGGAAAACACCGAAACAGCGAAGGTCCAGCCGCCGAGAATCAGCGCCCAGAGCAGCAACGAGCCTTCATGCGCGCCCCACACGGCGCTGAATTTGTAATACCAGGGCAGCGCCGTGTTGGAATTCTGCGCCACATAGGCAACGGAAAAGTCGTCGGTCATGAACGCGTAGGTCAGGCAACCGAAGGCAAAGATCAGAAAACTGAACTGGCCCCACGCCGCCGGACGCGCCAGGCTCATCCACAGGCGGTCGCCGCGCCATGCACCGATCAGCGGAATAATGGCCTGCACCAGCGCAAAGCCGAGTGCCAGAATCATCGCGAGATGGCCGAGTTCGGGAATCATCGATCAGCCCTGTTTCGCAGGTGTGGAAGAGCCGCCCGGTGCCGCCTGGCCGCTGTCGCGCAGCGCCTTGGTGACTTCGGGCGGCATGTACTTCTCGTCATGTTTGGCCAGCACCTCATCGGCCACCACCACACCCTGCGCATTGAGCTTGCCTAACGCGACAATGCCCTGCCCTTCGCGGAACAGATCGGGAAGAATGCCGCGATAGGTGATGGTCACCGACTTGTTGAAATCGGTGACCACAAAACGCACATCCAGCGAGTCCGCCGAACGCTGCAATGAGCCCTTTTCCACCATGCCGCCAGCACGAATGCGCGTGTCCAGCGGTGCTTCGCCGTTGGCGATCTGGCTTGGGGTGTAGAACAGATTGATGTTTTCCTTCAGCGCACCGAGCGCCAGGGTCAGGGCCAGCCCGACGCCAGCCAGCAGGGCGGCAATGATCAACAGACGTTTTTTGCGCAACGGGTTCACCAACGATTCTCCCGTTTCAGGCGACGCGCCTGTTGTTTCAGGAACCGCTGGCGCGCCACCAGCGGCATTGCCACGTTGATCAGCAACACCAACAGGCACAGACCGTAGGCCGACCAGACAAACAGCCCGTGGCGGCCCATGGCGAGAAAGTCGCTGAATGACGCGAAGTTCAAGACCTGCCCTCCGACGGTTCTGGCGTTTGCCCCAGGCTCCGCAGAACCTCGGCCTTGACCCACTGGGTGCGCGACTCGCGACGCAGCACTTCAAGGCGCATACGCAGCAGCAATACGACGCCGAAGAAGCAGTAGAAACCCAACACCGTGAACAACAACGGCAGCCACATTTCGGCAAGCATGGCCGGTTTTTCCGTAAGGCTGAACGTCGCGCCCTGGTGCAGGGTATTCCACCACTCGACCGAATATTTGATGATCGGGATATTCACCACGCCGACGATGGCCAGCAGTGCACAGGCCTTGGCAGCGCTGGCGCGGTTGCTGATGGCATTGCCCAACGCGATCAGGCCGAAATACAGGAACAGCAGAATCAGCATTGAGGTCAGGCGCGCGTCCCAGACCCACCACGCGCCCCAGGTCGGCTTGCCCCAGATCGCGCCGGTCGCCAGTGCCAGCGCGGTCATCCACGCGCCAATGGGTGCAGCGCATTGCAGCGCGACATCGGCCAGTTTGATTTTCCAGACCAGCCCGACCACGCCGCACAGGGCCAGCATGACGTAGCAGGACTGGGCCAGCATGGCGGCAGGCACATGGATATAAATGATCCGGAAGCTGTTGCCCTGCTGGTAATCCGGCGGCGCAAACGCCAGCCCCCAGATGATGCCGATGCCGAGCAGCAGTGCAGCGGCCACACTCAGCCACGGCAGCAGACGTGCGCTGATGCGGTAAAACCCTTTTGGTGAGCCGAGTGTGTGCAGCCAGGCCCAACCGATGCTGCTTTTCATGGCGTTGCTTTTCATCAGGTGTATCCAGGGTGTTGACCGGCATCGAATTCTCGATCCCGGAACCTCAATTTATTCACCGACGCTGATTTTCAGGCCAGCGGCTATCGCAAAGGGGGTCAGAGTGATCGCCAGCACGCTCAGGCAGCCCAGCCACAGCAGATAGCCAGTCGCTGGCATGCCTTGCAGCGCGGCTTGCAACGCACCGCTGCCCAGAATCAATACCGGGATGTACAGCGGCAGAATCAACAACGCCAGCAACAGGCCGCCGCGCTTCAAACCCACGGTCAGCGCCGCACCGACTGCACCCAGCAGGCTGAGCACTGGCGTGCCCAATAGCAGCGACACCATCAACACCGGCAGGCACCGCACCGGCAGCCCCAGCATAAGCGCCAGCAAGGGCGACAACAATACCAATGCCAGCCCGGAAAAAACCCAGTGTGCCAGCACTTTGCTCAAGACCAGAAGGGCCAGCGGGTGCGGCGAAAGGACCCACTGTTCCAGCGAGCCATCCTCGAAATCACTGCGAAACAGCCCGTCCAGCGACAGCAACACGGCCAGCAGTGCCGCGACCCAGACCAGCCCCGGTGACAAGGCTTGCAACAATTGCGTCTGCGGCCCCAGCGCCAGCGCCAGCGCCAGCGGGAACAAGGCGACCACAATCGCAAAGAACACCAGCGGGTTGGCAAGCTCTGCCGGACGCCTGGCCAGCAGGCGAAACTCACGGGCGATCAGCAGGGCAAAGACATTGTTCATGCTGACCACTGCCCCAGATCGATGTCCCGATAGCCCGCAGGCAGGCGGCTCAGGGTGTGATGAGTGGTCATGACGATCATGCCGCCCTTTTCACAGTGCCCGGCAAGATGGTTTTCCAGTTGCGCAATGCCCTGGCGATCCAGCGCGGTGAACGGTTCATCGAGCAGCCAGAGTGGCGGGCCTGGCAGATACAGACGCGCCAGCGCGACGCGACGCTGCTGCCCGGCCGACAAGGTGTGACACGGCACATCTTCGAAACCTGCCAGTCCGACCGCGTCAAGCGCATTGAAAATGGCATCGGCATCGGCATCGGCATCGGCATCGGCATCGGCAGGATGATGAAGCGCACAGAGCCAGGAAAGATTCTCCAGCGGTGTCAGCAGGTCCTTGAGCGCCGACGCATGGCCAACCCACAACAGATTGAGCCCCGGCGCTGTCGGCTGGCGGCCCGCTGGCTGGCCGTTGAGCAGTACGTGCCCGGCCGTGGGTTGCATCAGCCCGCACAACAGGCGCAGCAGGCTGGTCTTGCCACTGCCATTGGGGCCGCTGACCTGCAGCATGTCCCCCGTGCGCACCTGCAGATCAAGGTTTTCGAACAGCATCCGCCCGTCCCGCTCACACGTCAGGGCCGTCGCTTGCAAAAATGGGGGGGCTGGGATCATCGGGCGTTTCCAGTGCTGGAGCGTCGCGAAATGTACCAAAACAGACACATACGCAGTAAAAGGCGGTTCAAGTCGGGGGTGATATGGCCGTTACATGAAGAGAAGTTAATGGCGGCCGGTCCGGTTTTGGCCGGTATTATACATGCGAGTCCTGTTATCAAAGGGGCAATTTCCTCAGGTCGATATTTCAATGACAGGCGACATCACCAGCGTCCCGGCGACAATCCCTACCACAACCCTGCTGCGCGCCGGCATCTCCCCTGCGCAGGTGCTGACCCTGCTGCAATCGGCGGATAATCTGATCCCCGAAGGCGAAACCGTCGACGCCGAAGTGCTGACCCTCAAACAGGTCAACCAGAACTTCCAGTTGCTGCTGCGGCTGGTACTCGCCAATGGCAGCCTGACCAACCTGCAGGTCACCAGCAGCGTACCGTTCACGCCCGGCAGCCTGTTGCAGGTGGCGCAAGCCTCGCCCAACGAGCTGACACTGACGCTGCAACAGATCAACAGCGCACTGAAAAACTCGATGACCAGCATCGATACGCAACAATTGCCGGTCGGCACGCTGTTGCAGGGCAAGATCATGACCAGCCAGGTGATCGCGCAGGCAGTCAATCAACTGGCCACGCAAAACCCGGGTGCCGCAACGCCCACCTATCGCTCCATAGTGATGCTGCTCAATACTGCGCTGGCGGGCTCCAGCCTGACCATCGAAAGCCCGCAGCCGCTGACGGTCGGCAGCCTGCTGAGCGCGCAGGTACAAGGCAACCAGGCGCTGAACTTCGTCGCCCTGCCCGGTCGTTTCGATCAACTGGCCGTGGCCCAGCAACTGGCTGCTCAGCAAAACCGCCAGGGCTCGCTGGATAACCTGATCAACGCCCTGCAAAACCTGCAGTCAGCCACTACAACCAGTGCCAGCCCTGCCAGCAACTTAGCGATCAGCGCTCCGCTGCAAGCCGCCATCAGCCAGTTGCTGGACGATCTGCCCGACATAGAGCAGATGAGCACACCGAAAGGCGTCGCCCAGGCCCTCAATGCCAGCGGCGTGTTTCTGGAAGCGAAGCTGCTTGCCGGGCTCAATCCGGCTCAGGTTCCGGACATGAAAGCCAACCTGATGCGCCTGATTGCGCAGATTCTGCCGGGGTTGCCGGAAAACACCACTTACAGCGCCGCCGCTGCGTCCAATACCCTGGCGCGGGCCATGCCCAACGCGATTCGCAATGCCCTGGGCACCCTTGGGCTGGTTGCCGCACGCACCCAGCCGAGCATCTTTCCGCTGCCGTCGCGCAACGTCAGCGGTGGCGAAAAAGAGGATGACCTGGAAATTCTGCTCAAGCTGGCTGCGGCGGCTGTTTCGCGCCTGCAAAGCCACCAGTTGGGCGGTCTGGAGCAGACCCGCACCAATGCCGACGGCACGCAGGTGACCACCTGGCAACTGGAAGTGCCGATGCGTAACGCGCATGACATCGTGCCCTTGCAGGTCAAGGTGCAGCGTGAAGACAAGCCGGATCAGGAAGCTGCCGAAGACCGCGACGATGTCGAGATCAAGGAAACCCGGGAAAAGCTCTGGAAAGTCGATCTGGCATTCGACCTTGAGCCGTTGGGGCCGCTGCAGGTGCATGCGCAGTTGTTGCGCGGCACGCTGTCCAGTCAGCTATGGGCCGAGCGGCCCGACAGCGCGGCCTTGATCGAACATGAACTGGGATATTTGCGCGAGCGGCTGATTGCCTGCGGCCTGGCAGTGGGCGAACTGGCCTGCAGCCACGGCGCACCGCCCAGCGGCCCGCGCACCGCCCTTGAACAACGCTGGATTGACGAGAACGCCTGATGTCCCTACCCGATCATGTCCCGCGCCAGGCTATTGCCCTGAGCTACGACGGCCAACAGGCCCCGACGCTCAGCGCCAAGGGCGACGACCAGCTGGCCGAGGCCATTCTGGCCATTGCCCGTGAATATGAAGTGCCGATCTACGAGAACGCCGAACTGGTCAAACTGCTGGCACGCATGGAACTGGGCGACAGCATCCCCGAGCCGCTCTACCGCACGATTGCCGAAATCATCGCGTTTGCCTGGCACCTGAAAGGCAAGTTTCCGGTGGGTCAGGACCCGGATGCGCCGCCGGTGGAGCGGGATATTACGCCGCGTCGATAAACGCGCAGGCACCATCGCGAAATAGTCTTGCAGTTGGTCTGCCAGAGGCATTGTTGAACGTCTGAACATCTAATCTTCGTGGTTACTGAAATCAAGAGTACTCAGTCGGAGGATTAATGATGAATCGTCATACAGCGCCGGTGTCGGCAGAACTCAATTACGGGAGCACCCAGGATGGCCTGATATCCATGATCCCGGTGCGCAGAGACCTGAAGTTTGACCTGCCGGCGGATCGCATTACCGACTGGCACAACCACTGCGTTCAGACAACGGTATTGCTCAATACTATGTCCATCGTAACGCCGCTGACGGAGCGCTACATCATCGAGAGCCTGCGCGAATATCGCGAGAGTATCGAAGATCCGGAGCTGATCGAGAAAATCGACGGTCTGGTGGCGCAAGAGGCCATCCACAGCCGTGAGCACCGACGCTACAACGCCTTGATTGAGGCAGCCGGGCTGCCCGTCGACCAAATCATCCGGGGATGGCAGACCTTGTACGGTATCACCCAAAAGCGCTGGGTTGCCCGATGGTTCAGGTTGGCGACGGTCATGATGCTCGAACATCACACCGCTGCCGCCTCGTCAAAACTGTTGAAAATGCCATCCATTCTGCAGAGCAGCGTCGAAGGCTATCGAGACATGCTGACTTGGCATTCACTCGAGGAGCTCGAACACAAGTCGGTGTCCTTTGAGGTCTGGCAGCAGGTGATCACGCCAGGATGGCGGCAGTACGTGTACCGCACACTGACCACATTGGTTATAAGTCCCCCCTTCTGGAGTGCCTTTTATATCTCACTGCTGCGGGTACTCTGTGCAAGCAGGCGGTCGGACAAAGCGCTGTCCGGCTACTGGCAGTTGTTCAAGATGATGTTTGGCGTCAGAGGCTTGATCTCCTCCAACGCCTGGGTATGGATTCAGTACCTGCTGCCAGGCTATCACCCTTGGAAGGACGACAACAGCGCTGCCCTGGCATCCGCCATGAGAAAGCTGGTCAGACGCCAGACCTCACCGTGAAGGAGGCTGTCGGCACGGTCACAACGCAATCGGCTTGCGCCCTGCAAACGAGTGCGCCAGGGTGCCGCCGTCGACCAGATCCAGCTCGCCACCCAATGGCACACCGTGAGCAATGCGCGACGCGACCAGGCCTTTTTCGTGGAGCAACTGGGCGATGTAATGCGCCGTCGCTTCGCCTTCCACCGTTGGGTTGGTGGCGAGGATCACCTCATTGAAGGTGCCCTGCTGGCTGATACGCTCCATCAGTTGCGGAATGCCGATGGCTTCCGGTCCCAGGCCGTCGAGTGGCGACAGATGGCCCTTGAGCACAAAGTAGCGACCGCGATAACCAGTCTGCTCCACCGCGTAGACATCCGTCGGCCCTTCCACCACACACAGCAGCGTGTCATCACGGCGCGGGTCGGCGCATTGCGGGCAGAGCTCCTCTTCGGTGAGGGTGCGGCATGAGCGGCAATGACCAACGCCATCCATCGCCTGCCCCAAGGCCAGCGCCAGCCGTGAGCCGCCGCTGCGGTCGCGCTCCAGCAGCTGCAACGCCATGCGTTGAGCGGTTTTCTGACCGACGCCCGGCAGCACGCGGAAGGCATCGATCAACTGGCGAATCAGGGGGCTGAAGCTCATGGAGAAAAATCCGACAAAAACACAAGACGCGGTTTATACCCGCGCGTTGCTGTGAGCGTCAATTGAGGTGTTCGATACTGCGACCAACAGCGCCTACGTGATTAATGTGATCAGCTCTTCAGCGCCGTCTCCAGAAACTCCGTCAGTGCCTGCACCCTGGCGCTGCGGTGCTTGCGCACGGGCACCAGCAGGTTGATCGGAGCGCTGGCCAGTTGCCAATCGGCCAGCACCCTCACCAGCCTGCCGCTGGCAATGGCGTCGCTGACGTCCCACTGCGAGCGCAAGACGATGCCCAGCCCCTGCTCGGCCCAGCGCCGGGCAACCGAGCCGTCGTTGCTGAGCAGCGCAGGCTCGATGCGCAGGGTCTTTTTCGCCTGGCGCTTGCTCAGGCCAGAGGGTCACGTCTTCATCGTTTTCGCGAATGCAGATGCAGCGATGACAAGCCAGCTCGTCAGGCGTCGAAGGCGCGCCGTGCTGCTCCAGATAAGCCGGGCTGGCGCACAGCCAGCGATGGTTGTGCGCCAGAGGTCTGGCGATCCACAGACTGTCATTGAGGCTGCCGATATGAATCACTGCGTCGCTGTCATGCCGATCAGGCCACGGCGTTTCGCGCAGGTCCAGGTGCAGGCACAACTGCGGATGCAGTTTGGCAAAGCGCGCCAGCAAAGGCGCAATGCGCTGGCGACCGTAACCAAACGGCGCTGCCAGACGCAGGGTGCCGACCAGTCGCTCATCGTGCTGCTTGAACGATTCCGGAAGCGCTTCAAGCTGTTCCAGCAGGTGCGCGCTTTCCTGTGCGAAACGTTCGCCATCGGCCGTCAGGCTCAGGCGTCTGGCGTCGCGATTGGCCAGGGTAATGCCCAACTGCGTCTCCAGCTTGCGCAAGCGCATCGACAGCGCGGGCGGCGAGACATTCAGGACTCTGGCCGCAGCACTGAGGGACTCGCAGCGCGATAGCGCCACGGCCAGACGCAGGTCTTCGATAGCGATCATTCAGCTCAGCTTAAGGATTGATGACAAAGCATTGAACCACAGCTTCATCACCCATGAGTAGAGTGGCAGCCGTACCCAGTCACGCGAGCTCTGTCCATGTCTGCCCTCTTGTCTTCTCTCGATACGCCTGTCGCGTTACTTGATGTGCCGCGTATGCAGCGCAATATCCAGCGCATGCAACACCGTATGAATGAGCTGGGTGTGCGCTTGCGGCCGCACGTCAAGACCAGCAAATGCCTGCCGGTGATTCAGGCGCAGATAGCTGCAGGTGCCAGCGGCGTAACGGTCTCGACCCTGAAGGAGGCCGAACACTGCTTTGCCGAGGGCATCAACGACGTGTTCTACGCCGTCGCCATCGCACCCGGCAAACTGGATCAGGCACTCAAGCTGCGGCGCAACGGTTGCCGCCTGAGCATCCTGACCGACAGCGTGGTGGCTGCCCAGGCGATTGTCGCCTTCGGCCAGCAACATGATGAGCATTTTGACGTGTGGATCGAAATCGATTGCGACGGTCACCGTTCCGGGCTGACCGTCGACGACCCTGCGCTCGTCGACGTCGCGAGAACGCTGGTCGAGGGCGGCATGCACCTGCGAGGGGTCATGACCCATGCCGGGTCCAGCTACGACCTCGACACCCCCGAAGCGCTGCAAGCCCTCGCCGAGCAGGAGCGCAGGCTTTGCGTCAGCGCCGCCGAGCGCATTCGGCAAGCGGGGCTGCCCTGCGCGGAAGTCAGCATCGGCTCGACGCCTACCGCGCTGTCGGCGCAGAGCCTGCAAGGCGTGACCGAAGTACGTGCCGGGGTCTATATATTCTTCGATCTGGTAATGCACAACATCGGCGTGTGCCGCGCGGACGAACTGGCCCTGAGTGTGCTGACCACGATCATCGGCCATCAGCAGGACAAGGGCTGGATCATCGTTGACGCGGGCTGGATGGCCATGAGCCGTGATCGCGGTACCCAGCGCCAGCGTCAGGATTTCGGCTACGGCCAGGTGTGCAGCGAAACCGGCGAGTGGATCGACGGCGCACGGGTGACCGGTGCCAATCAGGAGCATGGCATCATCACGCTTGCCACCGGCAGCCAGGCAGACATCACTGCGCGCTTCCCCATCGGCAGCCGGCTGCGCATTCTGCCCAACCACGCCTGCGCCACCGGTGCGCAGTTCCCGGACTACCACGCCTGCGATGCCGAAGGCGCAATTCACACCTGGAGTCGCTTGCATGGCTGGTGATATCGAACTGATTCGCACACCCCTGGCCGCCGCGCCAGGCGGGCATTATTCCCAGGCAGTGTTGCATGAAGGCATGCTGCATGTTTCCGGGCAACTGCCGGTGCGCGCTGACGGCAGCCACAGCGTCGACGGGCCATTCGAGGTGCAGGCCGTTATTGCGCTGGGCAACCTGGCTGCCATTCTTGAGGCAGCAGGACGCACGACCGATGACCTGCTGAAAGTGACCATTTACATCGCAGGTATCCAGCACTGGTCGGCCTTCGACCGCATTTATGCAGGCTATCTGGGCGAGCATCGCCCTGCACGCGCCGTGGTGCCGGTCCCGCAATTGCATCACGGTTATCTGATCGAAATCGAAGCCCTGGCGCGCACCGTACGATGAACACTATCGGGAGCACCTCATGACCCCGCAAAAAAGCGACGTTCTGATTATCGGCGGCGGCTTCATGGGCTCGTCATCAGCGTTTTTCCTGCGCCAGCACGGGCGCTCGGTAACTCTGCTGGAGCGCGACCAGATCGGCCAGTACGCCAGCGGCGTCAACTTCGGCAACGTGCGCCGCCAGGGCCGCTTTCTCGGCCAGCTGGAACTCTCCAATCGCTCTTGGGCGCTGTGGAAACGCCTGCCCGAACTGATCGGCGAAGCGGCCATATGCGCGTGTGTTATCGCGAAGACGAAATCGCTGAACTGGAGGCCTATGCCGCCGCACCCGAAGCCCGCGAGCTGGATTTGCAGGTGATCAGGGGCAAGACGCTGCATGAGCGCTTCCCGTTTCTCGGCCCGGAGGTCAAAGGCGGCTCTTATGCGCCCCACGACGGGCACGCCAACCCGCGCCTGGCCGCACCCGCCTTCGCCCGTGCGGCGATTCGCGCCGGGGCAAGAATCGAAGAGCGCACCGAGGTGGCAGAGGCGAGTTTCACGTCAGCACCACCGACGGCCAGTTGTTCGTCGCCGAGCAATTGCTGATCACCGCCGGGGCCTGGGCGGCCAAGCTGGCCGAGCAGTTCGGCGAGCCGGTTCCGCTGGAGCCCAACGGGCCGCAAATGTCAGTGACCGAACCGGTTCCCTACGCCCTGCCGACGGTGATCGGAGTGTTCACCAAAATCAAGGAAGAAGTGATCTATTTCCGCCAGATACCGCGCGGCAACATCATCATCGGCGGTGGTAATCGCAACAAACCGGACATGCTCAATCGCCGCGCCTACTTCAAGCCGGAAAGCCTGATCAACCAGATGAAGCAGATGAAACGCCTGTTACCCGGCGCAGAGAAGCTGAACATCATCCGTGTCTGGAGCGGCATCGAGAGCTATACGCCGGATTCGCTGCCGATCATGGGCCGCAGTGACAAGGTGGACGGCCTGTTCTACGCGTTTGGCTTCTGCGGCCACGGCTTTCAGCTCGGCCCCGGCGTCGGCGATGTCATGGCCGAGCTGATCAGCACCGGCAGCACGCGCACGCTGATCACCCCATTCGATATCCGCCGCTTCACTGACCCGACGGCCATCGAGATGCCGTTCACGTCCAGCCTGATGAGCACAGGCAAGCTCATATGAGCCGAAACGACCCACTTCGCCCTTGCAACGGAGGCTCCATGCACGCGACCCCAGATACCCTCTATCGATATCGCCCGGTGACTGAGGCGGACATTCCTGCGGCCCATGCCCTCTCGGTACGCCTCAAATGGCCGCACCGCGAAGAAGACTGGGCCATGGTGCAACGCACCTCCGAGGGTTTTGTCGCCGAACGTGACGGCCAACTGGTGGGCGTGGCATTCACCTGCCACCAGGGCGACTGGTCATCCATAGGTCTGGTGATTGTCAGCGATGAACATCAGGGCAAAGGCATCGGTCGCCGCCTGATGCATCTGTGCCTTGACGCAACCGCACCGCGCACACCGATCCTCAATGCCACGGAACTGGGCGCGCCGTTGTACCGGAGCCTTGGCTTTGTCGATTTTGCGCGGATCCAGCAGCATCAGGGCATTGCTGACCTGTCAGGGCTGGCGACACCGAGCGATGGTCTGCCGATTCGCACGCTAGGTCAGGCCGACCATGCCGAACTGATCAGGCTGGCCAACACGGGCAGCGGTCTGGATCGCACCGTCGTGCTGAATGACCTGTTGTCGCGCGATGCAGAAGAGGTGGTGGGCATCGACCATGAGGGGCGCCTGACAGGCATCGCCCTGCTGCGTCGCTTCGGCCGCGGGCATATCATCGGCCCGCTGGTGGCCCGTGACGTGGGGCAGGCACGGCAGTTGATTGCCCATCTGCTGCAACGGATACCCGGCATGTTCGTGCGCTTCGACATTCTGGCTGATTGCGGCCTGGCGCCGTGGCTCGAAAGCCTGGGCCTGCCGTGTGTCGACAGGGCACCGCGCATGATGCTCGGAACGCCGCCGCCATCGAGCAAGAACGTGCAGCAGTTTGCACTGGTGACCCAGGCCATAGGCTGAAATCAGCGCGAATAAAGCCCCGGAACAGGTCCGCAATGTTAGCGGGTTGCATACAGCAGATTATTCTTTGCAGACCGGCAGATCGGCGCTTTTTATCCAGACCGCTTTGTTAGCTTATAGGCATATAACGGCCTGATATCAAACGGCCTGACCTCGCCCATTATCGCTCCAGGGAGCCCACTGGATGACCTCACAGTCCTTGAACAGCCATCGCGTTGATCCAGACACCGCGCAGAAATTCTATATCGATGGTCGTTGGTCGGCGCCGCTCAACCCGGCCAGTATTGCGGTGATCAACCCGGCGACCGAAGAAGTGGTGGCGCACGTTGCCAGTGGCTCGGCCGCCGACGTCGACCGCGCGGTTGCAGCGGCGCGGGCAGCCTTTGCGGGCTGGTCCGGCACCTCTGCGCACGCCCGGGCCGAGATAATCGGGCGCATCCACGAGCTTATCCTCGAGCGCAAGGAACAACTGGCGCAGGCCATCTCGCTGGAGATGGGCGCAGCTATCAGTTCTGCGCGGGCGATGCAGGTGCCACTTGCCGCAGAGCACGTTCGTGTTGCGCGTGACCTGCTGGCGACCTATCGCTTCCAGAGCGTCGAAAGCGGCACCGCGATTGAACGCGAACCCATCGGTGTGTGCGGGCTGATCACGCCGTGGAACTGGCCGCTGTATCAAATTACTGCAAAAGTCGCCCCGGCGATTGCCGCCGGCTGCACGGTGGTGCTCAAACCCAGTGAACTCTCGCCATTGAGCGCCTTGCTGTTCGCGCAACTGGTGCACGACACGGGCCTGCCGCCGGGAGTGTTCAACCTGGTCAATGGCAGCGGCCCTGAAGTAGGCAGCGCGATGGCTGCGCACCCTGACATCGACATGATCTCGATCACCGGGTCCAACCGTGCAGGCGCGCTGGTTGCGCAGGCTGCCGCACCGACCGTGAAACGGGTGACTCAGGAACTGGGCGGTAAATCACCGAATATTCTGCTGCCCGACGCTGATTTCGCCAAAGCCGTGCCGCCCGGCGTGATGGCCGCGTTCCGCAACGTTGGCCAGTCGTGCAGCGCGCCGACCCGCATGATCGTGCCCAGGAACCGACTGGCGGAAGTTGAAGCGCTGGCAGCCGAGACGGCCAAGGCGATCATTGTGGGAGATCCGCAGCGGGAGGAAACAGTGCTGGGGCCGATCGCCAACGAGGCACAGTTTCACCGCGTACAGGCGATGATCGATGCCGGGCTAAGTGAAGGCGCGAAGCTGGTCTGCGGCGGGCCAGGGCGTGTGCAAGGCCATGAGCAAGGCTTCTACACCCGGCCGACGGTATTTTCCGAAGTGGACTCGTCCATGCGTATCGCCCGGGAAGAAATATTTGGTCCGGTGCTGTGCCTGATTGCCTACGACATGATTGATGAGGCCGTGGCGATTGCCAACGACACCGTTTACGGTCTGGGCGCGCATGTACAGGGGCAGGATCTTGAGCAGGCCCGTTCGGTGGCTTCGCGCATTCGTGCCGGACAAGTGCATCTGAACTACCCCGCCTGGAACCCGATGGCCCCGTTCGGCGGCTACAAGCGCTCGGGCAATGGCCGCGAGTATGGCGTGCATGGCTTTGAAGAGTATCTGGAGACCAAGGCTATTGTGGGGTTTGGTTGAGTGGCGCTGGTGCTGAAAGTCCGGAAAATGGGCTCAGACTACGATGAGGATCGTTCCCACGCTCCGCG
>NZ_LJQT01000057.1:0-10660 GCF_001400515.1 Pseudomonas meliae
TTGAAATCAGCGTCCAGCACGTACCACGACAAATCCGGGATCGCCTCGCCAATCGGGCTGGCCGGGTTTTGCGTGTCGGCCTCGCTGATTGGTCGGTAAGTGACATGCACGGTGGTTTCGGTAATGCCGTACATATTGATCAACTGCGCTGCCTGATCGCCGAAACGGTCGAACCACGGCTTCAGGCTGGCCACGTCCAGCGCTTCGCCGCCGAAGATGACTTTTTCCAGCGACATCGGCACGGGCGAATCACACGCCACACGCATCAACTGCTTGAACGCCGACGGCGTCTGGTTGAGCACCGTGACCTGCTGTTCAACCAGCAGCGCATGGAAGTCTTCCGGCGAGCGGGTCACTTCGCGCGGCACGATCACCAGTCGGCCGCCATGCAGCAGCGCGCCGAAAATCTCCCACACCGAGAAGTCGAAGGCGAAGGAATGGAATAGCGTCCACACGTCTTTTTCGTTGAATGTGAACCAGTCATCCGTGGCAGCAAACAGGCGCATCAGATTGTGATGGGCGAGCAAGGTGCCTTTCGGCTTGCCAGTCGAGCCGGAGGTGTAGATCACGTAGGCCAGGTTGTCCGGCGAGGTCTGGTTGACCGGGTTTTCCGTGCTGTAACTGTCCAGCGCATCCGCCAGATCCAGTGTCTGAACATGTGCAGGAATCGGCAGGTGCCCAAGCAAATGCGTCTGGGTCAGCAACAATTCGATACCGCTGTTCTGCATCAGAAAGCTCAGGCGATCCTGCGGATAATCCGGGTCCAGCGGCACGTATGCACCACCGGCCTTGAGGATCGCCAGCATCCCTACGATCATGTCCAGACTGCGTTCAGCGGCCAGCCCCACGCGAACATCTGGGCCAACGCCCTGCTCGCGCAGTTTATGGGCCAACTGGTTGGCGCGGCTGTTGAGCTGTTGATAGCTCAATTGCTCGCCAGCAAAAGTCAGGGCGATGGCCAGCGGCGTGCGCTCGGCCTGGGTTTCAATGCGTTGATGGGCGCACTGCCCGGTCGGGTAATACTGCACGCTTTGCGTCCAGGCAGTCGGCAGGGTCAGCTCGCCGAGACGCGCCGTTGCGGACGCACTGAGGCTTTGCAGCAATTGATCGAAATGCGCTGCCAGTTGCAGAATGCATTCTGCACTGAAGTGTTGCCGGTCGTAACTGAAACGTACCGACAGCACGTCGTTGGCCTCGACCACCAGGGTCAGCGGGTAATGCGCTTGCTCCTGATTGCGCAGGTCGCTGAACGTCAGACCGTCCGGCGCGCGCTGCAAGGCTTCAGACACCGGGTAGTTTTCGAATACCAGTATGTTGTCGAACAGCGCCTCGCCACTGTTGCGTGCCCAGCGCTGGATGTCATACAGCGGCGTGTGCTCATGCTCGCGCAGGGCAATGTTCTTCGCCTGCACCTGCTGCACCCAGTCGCCGACGGTCTGTTCCGAACGCGGGCTGGCGATCACCGGCAAGGTGTTGATGAACAGGCCCAGTTGCTCCTCGACGCCCGGCAATTCAGCCGGACGCCCGGCCACCGTGGCACCAAAGGTCACTCTGGACTGACCGGTATAGCGTTGCAGCAGCAACAGCCAGGCGGATTGCACCAGCGTATTGAGGGGCACGTGCTGCTCGCGGGCAAACTCGCTCAAGCGCCGGGTGCCGTCGGCGTCGATCAGCTGAATGTAATCGCCATAGCCCTGCTGATCGGTTGATGTTTTGAAGGCTTGCAGCAAGCGGGTCGGCTCATCCAGTTCAGCCAGCTCTGCGGTCCAGAAGCGCTCGCTAACATCAGCGTCCTGATCCTGCAGCCACTGGATGTAATCGCGATAACGTCCCGCCTGTTTCGGCGGCGTCTGACCACTGTAGCGTTGCAGCACTTCGCCCAGCAGCCGCGAGCTGCTCCAGCCGTCCATCAAAATATGGTGACTGGTGTAGACCAGCTGCCACGCGTCGTCGCCAGTGCGCACTACCGCCAGGCGCAACAGCGGGCCGTGCGCCAGATCAAAACCCTGCTGACGGTCGGCCTGCGCCCAGTCGTCGAGCCAGTTTTGCGGCTTGCCACGCGCATCCAGCTCGACAAAAGGCAGTGTGACCTGACGTTGCACGACTTGCAGCGACTGTTCGCTCTGGCTGACAAAGCAGCTGCGCAGCACTTCGTGGTTGTTGACCGCTGATTGCCACGCGTTATGGAAACGCGGCACATCCAGCCCGCTGATGCTCACGCGCATCTGGTTGATGTAGTTGCCCGCGCCCTCATCGAACAGCGAGTGGAACAGCATGCCCTGCTGCATCGGCGACAGCGGGTAGATGTCTTCGATCTCGCCCGCAGCAATCGGCAAGCCGTCGAGTTGCGTTTGAGTGAGGCGCGCCAGCGGAAAGTCCGACGGTGTGACGCCCTGATGCCCGGCGGTGCAGTGGTCGATCAGCGTGGTCAGCGCCTGCTCGTAGCGGCGCGCCAGGGTATCGATGGTCGAGGCGTGGTACACCTCACGGCTGAAGCTCCAGTCCAGTTGCAACTGGCCATCGAACACCTGACCGTTGAGGCTCAGCCAGTTGCCCAGCGGGCCGTCTTCGCACAGCGCAGTGCCAGTTTTGTCGGCACTTGGCACGAACAATGCGCCTTGTTGTTCGTTGAAGCTGCCGTCGAACTGGCCCAGGTAATTGAACGTGACCCGTGCCTGCGGCAAGGCGGCCAATTGTTGCTTAAACGACGGCTCGCCGAGATGACGTAATACGCCGTAACCAATACCTTTGTTCGGCACGGCACGCAGTTGTTCCTTGATGCCGCACAGGCTTGCACCCGGCGCGATTTGCGGCGTGAGGCGAACCGGAAACAGGCTGCTGAACCAGCCGACGGTACGGCTGAGATCGGTGTCGTCAAACAAGTCTTCGCGGCCATGCCCTTCCAGCTGGATCAGCACCGACGGCTGCTGACTCCACTCGCACAACACTTGCGCCAGCGCGGTCAACAGCAGGTCGTTGACTTGCGTGCGGTACGCGGCAGGTGCAACTTTCAGCAGCTTGTGGGTCAGGTCCTTGCTCAACCAGGATGAGGCATGGGCCGCATCGCGATTGCGCATCGAACCTTCGGGCTTGTCGCGTGGCAACGGTTGATCTGTGCCCTGTAAAGCGTGCAGCCAGTAATCGCGCTCGGCGGTCAGCGTTTCGCCGGTCGCATACTGTTGCAATTGCTCGGCCCAATGCTTGAGCGACGTGGTTTTCGCTGCCAACGCCACAAGCTGGCCCTTAGTCAGGGCGACGTAAGCCTGTTGCAAGTCTTCCAGCAGCACCCGCCACGACACTCCGTCGACGGCCAAATGATGAATCACCAGCAACAAACGCTGCTCGCCCTGCGGCAGGTTGACCAACAGCGCCCGCAGCAGCGGACCGTTTTTCAGGTCAAGACTGCGCTGCGCCTCGTCGGCCAGTTCAGGCAAGCGCTCAATGCTGTCCAGCTCATGAACCCACAGCAGGTCGCGAGTGTTCAGCGCGCCGAATGTGGCTTGCCATTGGCCGTCTTGCTGGGTGAAACCCAGACGCAGCGCGTCGTGCTGTTCGATCAGCGCGGTCAGTGCAGCTTGAAGGTGGATTGCATCCAGCGTTTGCAGGGGCTTGAGCATCAGCGCCTGATTCCAGTGCTGACGCTCGGGGATGTCCAGTTCGAAGAAGCGCGCCTGAATCGGCAGCAACGGCAGCGAACCACTGATCTGTTCGACCGGCGCAGCAGGCTTTTTCTGGATCAGTTTTGCCACCGAGGCCAACTGGCTGATGGTCTGTTTTTCGAACAACTGCTTGGGGCTGAGCTTGATGCCCTGGCGCTTGGCGCGGGCGATGATCTGCAGGCTGAGGATCGAGTCGCCGCCCAGTTCGAAGAAGTTGTCGGTGCTGCCGACCTGCTCCAGTTTCAATACGTCCGCCCATACGGCGGCGAGCTTTTCCTCGATCTCGCCGACCGGCGCGGTGTAACGCTGTTTGACCACGCCCGGCTTGGGCAAGGCGCGCTTGTCGAGTTTGCCGTTGGCGGTCAGTGGCAGGCTGTCCAGCAGCATGATCTGTGCGGGCACCATGTAGTCGGGCAAGCGTGCAGCCAACTGTTCGCGCAGGCTGTCGACGGTCAGGCTGGCACCGGCTGCCGCGACGCAATAGGCCACCAGTTGCAGGCGCGATTCGTCTTCATCGACAGGCAATGCCAGCACGCTGGCTTGCGCAACCGAAGGCAGGTTCAGCAGCACCCGCGCCACTTCGGCAGGCTCGACACGATAACCGCGCACTTTCACTTGATCGTCGGCACGGCCGATGAATTCCAGCAGGCCCTGATGATTGCGCCGCATACGGTCGCCGCTGCGATAGGCGCGTGCACCATTCTCTGCAAACGGGTCCGGCACGAAACGCTCGGCGGTCAGCGCAGGCTGACCGATGTAGCCCAGCGCGACACTGTCGCCACCGATGTACAGCTCGCCCGCCACCTGAGTGCCAACGGGGTTCAGCACATCATCCAGCACATAAGCACTGGCCCCCGGCAACGGCGCACCGACCGGCACCTTAGTGGATAGATATAAACCTTGTGGGAGCGAGCCGGGCGACGCTTCGCTTGCTCGCGAAAGCGGTAGTAGAGCCTCAGCCTTTTGCAAGCCTGTGCTGGCCTCTTCGCGAACAAGTTCGCTCCCACAGGGAATCGTGTCCACTTTCAATTCATGGGTCAGTACGCCAACTGTGGTTTCGCTCGGGCCGTAGTGGTTGATCACCCGGCAATCCGGTTTGAGCTGACGCACCTGCTCGACCAGCACAGGCGAACAGGCTTCGCCGCCGACGATCAGTGCATGCTGCGGCAACACATCGGCAGGATGGCTGGCCTGCAACAGCGCGGCCAGATGACCGGGCACGATCTTCAGCACACCAACCTGATGCTCGGCCATGTAAGCCGCGAAGGCATCCGGGTCGAAACCCAGCGCCTCGGTCAGCACATGCAGCGTGCGTCCTGAACACAGCGCGCCGAACAGCACGGTATGACCAAGGTCGGCGGCGATGGTCGAGACCAGCGCCATGCTCGCCTCGGGAGCCAGTTGCAACTGCTCCAGCAGTCCACGCACGTAAGAGGCCAGCGCGCCCTGGCTGACCAATACGCCCTTGGGCTGACCGGTGGAGCCGGAGGTATGAATAACGTAAGCCGCTGAATCGGCTGACAGCGTGATATCAGGACGACTGACCGGCAATGCCTGCCACAAGGCCAGGCCCTCACAACCGGCAACATCCAGTGACGTCTGACGCACATCGCCTTCGGCGCACAGCAGCACTTTGGCCTGGGCGTTGCAGAGCATCTGTTGCAGGCGCGCATCCGGGGCTTTGACGTCCAGCGGCATGTACACACCACCGGCCTTGAAGATCGCCAGCACCGCCGTAAGCCAGTCCAGCGAACGCTCAATCAACACCGCAACCGGCTGACCTTCGCCAATACCCATCCGGATCAGATGATGGGCCAGTTGATTGGCGGCCTGATCCAGCTCCAGTGTCGTCAGGCTGCGATCCAGACACCGAGCGGCCAGCGCATCAGGCTGCGTCCGCACCTGCTGGTCCCAGAGTTGCAGCACCTGAGGCGCTGCCTCGCGCACTTCGCGTGGTGGCTCGATTGCCAGTGCACCGAGGCTGAACAACGGCGCCTGCGGCGCATCGAGCAGGGTTTTGAACAGCGCAAGCATTTCGGGAATGAACCCTTCGACGGTGGCGCGTCGATACAGGTCGCAGGCGTAGGCCATGTCGCCATGAATCAGCGTGCCGTCGTCGGTGATGTCCAGCGCCAGATCGAAATGCGCGCCCTGCTTGTCGAAGGCGTATTCGCTGACTTCCAGCCCGGCCAGCTTGAGCGCGGTTTTCTGTTTGAGGATTACGTTCTGGTTGAACTTGGCCTGAAACAGCGGGTTGTGGCCCAGGCTGCGCTCGGGTGCCAGTTGATCGACCAGTTGCTCAAAGGGTACGTCCTGATGCGCCTGCGCGCCGAACGAGGTGTCACGGATCTGCGCCAGCAGGTCAAGGTAGCTCAGGCGCTCGTCCACCTGGCAGCGCAAAACCTGAGTATTGATGAAGAAGCCGATCAACCCTTCGGTTTCAGCACGACCGCGGTTGGCGTTTGGCACGCCGATGCGGATATCGCGCTGCCCGGCCTTGCGCGACAGAAACAGCGAAAAACCGGCCAGCACCAGCATGAACAGGGTCATGCCCTGCGTGCGCGCAAAGGCGTTGAGCTGGCGCGACAGATCAGCGCCGAAATCAAAGCGCAGGTGCTCGCCCTGATAGCTTTGTGTCACCGGGCGCGGGAAATCCTGCGCGGCGTCCAGCAAAGGTTGTTCGTCACCCAACTGGCTGCGCCAGTAATCCAGTTGCCGCGCGCCCTCGCCCGCCTCCAGCCAGCTGCGCTGCCAGATAGCGTAGTCGGCGTATTGCAGCGGCAGCTCTGGCAGCGCTGGTTCGCGACCTTCGCAATACGCCTGATAGCAGTGCACGAACTCCTGAATCATGACGTCCATCGACCAGCCGTCGGAGACGATGTGGTGCATGCTCACCACCAGCACATGCTCGTCACTGGCAAGACGGAACAGGTGCGCACGCAGCAACGGGCCTGTGCGCAAATCAAACGGCTGGCTGGTGACGGTAATAACTCGCAACGCCAGTTCGGCATCGCGCAGTTCGACATCAGCCAGACCGGACAAATCAACGCTGTCCAGCGCCACGGTCTGATCATGCAGCAGCACTTGCTGCGCCTGACCACCGTCGGTATGGAACACGGTACGCAGCACTTCGTGGCGCTCGATCAGATGATCAAAGGCGCGGCGCAATGCCGACTCGTTCAGCGGGCCTTGCAGACGCAGGCCGGTGGTCATCTTGTAGGCGTCGCTCTGCGGGTCGAGTTGCCAGAGGAACAGCAGGCGTTGCTGGGCGAACGACAGCGGAATCGCGCTGAAATCATGACGGCTGACCGGTACCGGCAACAGGCTGAAATCCTTGCCTTCCTGGCGCAAGCGGGCGAGGAACTGCTGGCGTTGTTCCAGCGGCAGGCCGACAAAACGTTTCGCGATGCGTGCAGCGGTGGTCCCGGTCATGCGCCAAATTCCTCCAGTGAGTCCATGAACTGGTCCATGTCGCTCCAGTCGTTATCCGTTGTGTTGTCGGTCAGCGCGGCCACTTCGAAGGCGAGATCGCTGAGCAGCGGTTTTTCAAACAGGGTGCGCAACGGCAGGCTGATGCCCAGTCGCGTCTTGATCCGGGCGATGACTTGCGCGGCAAGCAACGAATGGCCGCCCAGCTCGAAAAAGTGAACATCCAGGCCGACCTGCTGTGCGTGCAGGACTTCTTGCCAAATAGCAGCGAGGCAGATTTCCACATCGCTGTGCGGCGCGCGATAACGCGCCTGCAAATGGCTTGAATCGGGCGCTGACAGTGCCTTGCGGTCCAGTTTGCCGCTGGGCGTGAGTGGCAACTCCGGGAGCAGCAATAAATGCGTCGGCACCATGTAATCCGGCAGGCTGGATTGCAACTGGCTCTTGATGCCCTGGCGCAGCGCCAGTTGCTCGGCATCGCCGTTCGCCATGACCTGCGGCACCAAGTAAGCGACCAGTTGCGTGCTGCCCGCCAGCTCGACAGCCAGTACCACCGCTTCGCGCACGCCTGTGCATTGCTGCAGGCGCGATTCGATTTCGCCCAGTTCAATACGGAAACCGCGGATTTTCACTTGATGGTCGACCCGTCCGATGTACTCGACAGCGCCGTCAGCGCGTAGCCTGGCGCGGTCACCGGTGCGATACAGGCGCTCACCGGGCACGAACGGATCAGCCACGAAACGCTCGGCGCTCAGGCCGGGCTGGGCGTGATAACCCCGCGCCAGGCCGGGGCCGCCGATATACAACTCGCCCACTGCGCCCTGCGGCAGCAGATTCAGTTGATCGTCGAGCACGTACAGCCGTCGTCCCGCCAGAGCTCTGCCAATCGGTACACCGCGCCACGACACCTGTTCCGCAGTCAGTGCACTGCAATCGTGAATGCTCGATACCACCGTAGCTTCGGTCGGCCCATAGGTGTTGAGCAGGCGCACGTGCCCGAGCCCGGCCTTGTGCCACAGGCGCAGACCTTCGACAGCCATCGCCTCGCCGCCGACGTGAATCTGTCGCAGCGCGCCATAGTGCGCAGGCGGGCTGACGGCAAAATCCTGAACCAGTGTCAGCCAGTAGGCCGCAGGCAGGTCAGCCAGGGTTACGCCGTGCTCGACGATGGCTTGATGGAAGGTGGTGCTGTCCCACAAACGCTTGTCACGCAAGACCACGGCCGCGCCGCGACACAGCGATGGGTAGAACTGCTCGACGAAGCCGTCGAAGCTATGGGTGGCAAATTGCAGGACCCGGTCGCCTTCGCGCAGGTCGCTGTAGTTCGCGCCCAACGTTACAAATTCGGCCAGCGCACCATGACTGATCGCCACGCCTTTTGGCCGACCGGTCGAGCCCGAGGTGTAGATCACGTAGGCCAGATTGGCCGGATCAACGGCAATGTCCGGGTTTTGCGGGCTGGCTGCCGCACTGCTCATCTGATCGATGCACAGGCACTGAATACCCGCCAGCTCAGGCAGCGTCGTCTTTTGCTGGCTGTGGGTCAGCAGCAGTTTCAGGCCGCTGTCCTGCAGCACATGACGTAGACGCTCGCTCGGCGCACTCAGGTCCAGCGGCACATAGGCACCGCCTGCCTTGAGCACAGCCAGCAGCGCGACGGGCATGTCCAGCGAACGGCCCAGTGCCACGCCGACCAGAACGTCCGGGCCGACGCCTTGCTCACGCAGTTGCCAGGCCAGACGGTTGCTGCGCTCATTCAGTTCGGTGTAACTCAGGCTGGGCGCCTGGCCTTCACGGGCGAGGATCAATGCCGGGGCGCTCGGTGTGCGCTGCACTTGCGCTTCGAACTGGCGATGCGCGGGGGTTGTGGTGTCGGCTTTGGCTGCGCTGTCGATATCCAGCAACTGAGCGCGCTCATCGGTGGACAGCATCGACAGTTCGGCAACGGTTTGCAGCGGGTCGGCACAGACCGACGCCAGCAGGTTGCGCCAATGTGCGGCCAGACGAGCGATGGTCGCCTGGTCGAAAATATCGGTGGCGTAGGTGAAAGCGGCGTTCAGCTGCTCGCCTTCGCCGCTGGTGGCAAGCATCAGATCACTGGCCGCGGCGTGCGAACGCTGGGCAAGTGCCTGTTGCTCGGCAGGCAGATTGGCCACGCGCAGGCCGCCGCTCAATTGTTTGTCCAGCAGGTCGGCAACCACCGGCTGGTGGTTGAACATCACTTGAAACAGCGGGTTGTGGCTCTGGCTGCGCTCGGGTTGCAAGGCGTCGATGATCGCGTCGAACGGCAACTCCTGATGCGCCTGAGCACCGGTCGAGGCATTGCGCACGGTGTGCAGCAAATCGATAAAGCGCGTCTGCGCCGTCACTTCACTGCGCAGCACTTGGGTGTTGATAAAACAGCCGATCAGCCCTTCGGTTTCGCTGCGGGTGCGGTTGGCGATCAGGCCGCCGACACGAATGTCGGTCTGCCCGCTGTAGCGGTGCAGCAAGCTTTTGAAGGTTGCCAGCAGGACTACGAAAAGGGTCACGCCCTGACGTTGCGCGAGGGTTTTCAGGTTACGCAGCAGCTCGGGCTCCAGCGCCAGTTCCAGACGCGCGCCATCATGGCTGGGCAGCGCCGGGTACGGGCGGTCTGTGGGCAGCTCCAGTACCGGGTGCTCTTCGCCCAGATGGCTGCGCCAGTAATCCAGCTGACGTTCCTGTTCGCCAGCCTCCAGCCAGCTGCGTTGCCACAGCGCATAGTCGCGGTACTGCACGGGCAGCGGCTGAAAAGGCAGCGGTTTACCAGCCAGCAGCGCGTCATAGCCGCGCAGCCATTCGTCGATCAGCACGTTCATCGACCAGCCGTCGGTGATCATGTGGTGCAGGTTGAGCAGCAGTAGGTGTTCCTGTTCGGCGAGGCGCAATACCTGCACGGTAAACAATGGCCCGCGCTGCAGGTCGAAGGTCTGCGCCGACTGTTCGGCCATCGCCTGCCGCGCACTCGCCCAGCGCTGTTCGCAAGGCTGCTGGCTCAGGTCGATCAGGCGGATGCTGACGGGTGTCGGCGACGCAACACGTTGAAACGCCCGGTCGCCTTCCTGACCGAAGGTGGTGCGCAGGCTTTCATGCCGCTCGACCAGCGCACTGAAGGCTCGCTCCAGCAACGGCAGCTCCAGCGGGCCATTCAGGCACACCGACATCGGCAGGTTGTACGCTGCGCTGTGCGGGTCCAGTTGCCAGAGAAACCACATGCGTTGCTGGGCATAAGACAGCCCGTCACGCTCGGCCAGCCCTGCGCAGGAAGGGATCGGGAACAGCGAGAAATCCATGTTCTCCTTGCGCATGCCATCGAGAAACAGACGACGTTTTTCAAGGGGCAACTCGACAAAACGACGAGCGAGTTTCTGGGCGTGTTCGGGGTTCATGGGTCGATCCTTGCTGAATGGGGCTGACCGTCGGGCGGGGTCGTATCAACAAGAACGAATTGGCGGGGAAATATTTAGAAAGGTTTGTTGTGGCGTGGAGCGACTCTTCAGGGTTAGGCACAAGTCCGCTTGTGCTTCTGGCCGAGGGAGTATCAGTTTTTT
>NZ_LJQT01000326.1:0-24340 GCF_001400515.1 Pseudomonas meliae
AAAACAGACAGGCCGATCAATGATCGGCCTGTCTGTTTATGCACGCTTTATCGAGAACGGATCTTGATAACGTTCTGTTTTCGATAAGTCAGTTGGCGCTCTTCTTTATCTCCTGTTTGAGATAGTCCCGGGTCGTGTCCAGAATGCGCTGCGACAATTCTTCGTTAAAAGCACTGCGGGCGAGTACCAGGCCGCCTACCAAGGTAGACAGCACCGGCAGGCTCTTGGATTCAGCACCCGTCTGCGCCAGAGACTGATCGAACAGTTCCAGCAAGTGAAGAATGATTTTATCCGTTGTTGCGCTGGGCTGGTCGCGCTGACCCAGTTCCAGGCACATGGTCGGTAGTGGACAACCGCCGTCTGGCGAATCGCGACTGTCTATAGAGAGGTAGAGATCAATGAATTCACTGAGCGAGTCCTGTCTGGCGAAAACGTCGCTGGTGATTCCTTTTACATTGTCGACGGCGTGACTCAATGCCTGTTCAACAAGATCATCCTTGGATTTGAAATGCGCGTAGAAACCGCCATGGGTCAAGCCCAGTGCCTTCATCAAAGGTTGTAGGCCCGTAGCACCAATGCCATCGCGACGAAAGCGCATGGACGCTTCCTTGACGATACGTTGATGGGTTTGGGCCTTATGATCGAGCGCGTAACGCATGCGCTGAGTCTCCAGAGATGGGCCAATGTGTAACAGCATTTATACATGGATAGATGAATCGATGCAGCAGGCTTTCAATCGTGATGAGAACTTGTACCGGAATCAAGTGAAAGAACGCCTGTCTGCTTATCCAGCTAATGAGTGAGGCTGGCTGAAAAACGCAAACTGTTCCCGCGCAGAATGCAGGCACGGGTGCTCACTGAGCGCGCTGCCCTGTAAAACCACGACGTCGTCGACAAGAGGTCGATCATTCTCCAGCCCTTTGTGCAGAAGGCGTGCACGGGATTGCCTGCCTACAGTCCGGAAATTGTTGTCCTACAAGCCTTTGACTTCTGGCGTCAATCCCGGAGAATCTCGCCCGCTGTTTTCGAGGGGAGCGCTGAACTGCCGGCTTTTTCGACGCGCTGCCCTTTTTGATAAACCGGCCACGGAGAGTCGACCGGATGAATGATCAGGCTAACGGCGTCGTAGAACGCCTGGATGTAGCTCCCGAGAGCATCGCCTCTTGGAACCGTAATGACACCACCTGGATGCTCGGATTGTTCGGTACTGCCATTGGCGCAGGTACGCTGTTCCTGCCCATCAATGCAGGCATCGGTGGTTTCTGGCCACTGATGGTGCTGGCGTTTCCCATGACGTTCTATGCCCACCGCGGGCTGACCCGTTTCGTACTGTCCGGGCGTGAAGGGGCCGATATCACTGAAGTGGTCGAGCAGCATTTCGGCAAAAGCGCCGGCGCGATGATCACCTTGCTGTATTTTTTTGCGATCTTTCCGATTCTGCTGATCTACAGCGTGGCCCTCACCAATACCGTGGGCAGTTTTCTTGAGCATCAGTTGCACATAGCGCCGCCGCCACGCGCAGCGCTGGCGTTCGTGCTGATCATGGGCCTGCTGGCCGTGGTGCGTTGTGGCGAGCGGATCATCGTCAAGGCGATGAGCCTTATGGTTTACCCTTTCATCGTCGCACTGCTGTTTCTGGCGGTATTCCTGATTCCGCACTGGACCGGTGGCATCCTGAGTACCGCGACCACCTTTCCCGAGCCTTCAGCGTTCCTGCCTACCCTGTGGCTGGCCATTCCGGTAATGGTATTTTCGTTCAACCACACGCCGATCATCTCGGCGTTTGCCGTTGATCAGAAACGTCAGTACTGCGAAAACGCCGAGGTACGCAGTTCGCAGATACTGGCCCGCGCCCACGGTTTGATGGTGATGGTGCTGTTCTTCGTGTTCAGTTGCGTATTAACGCTCTCGCCAGCCCAATTGGCCGAGGCCAAGGCACAGAACATTTCGATCCTTTCCTACCTGGCCAACCACTTCAACAACCCGACCATCGCCTTCGTGGCGCCGCTGATTGCGTTCGTGGCTATTTCCAAGTCGTTTCTCGGCCACTACATCGGTGCAAGCGAGGGCCTGAAAGGGCTGGTTCTGAAAACCGGGCGTCGTCCTGCACCAAAGGCGCTGGATCGTCTGACAGCAGTCTTCATGCTGGTGGTGTGCTGGATGGTCGCAACGCTGAACCCGAGCATTCTGGGCATGATCGAGACCCTGGGCGGGCCGGTGATTTCGGCGCTGCTGTTCCTGATGCCGATGTATGCCGTCTACAAAGTACCCGCCATGCGCAAGTATGCAGGTGCATGGTCGAACTACTTTGTGGTGGCCGCCGGTGTGGTGGCGATCTCTGCACTGATTTTTTCGCTGACACGCTGAACCCGGCAGACATGATCCTGGAAGCTGCGCCGATATACCGGCGCAGCCTTTGGCCAGGCTCTGCAATCAGGGTCAATCCACAGGTTCGGGATACAACGGCCTGGACAAATGCATGATGCTGGCATAGTCATAGACGTACTGGCGTCCCGCATGGCTGGTGGAACGCAGTTGGTCGATCAGCTGTCGCTCTTTCTTGTTCAGGTATCTCAACGCCGGATCTTGACTGGACTTCAGGCGATCACGTTCATGGGCGTCAGGGAAAGCGATGACGTTCGTCATGAAAAATCTCCTTGGGTTTTAGTCCTTGTTTGCTTTGATGTTGCCCCGGTTGCGGTGATGATGGCGACGCTTCACCTTACCCACAAAAACTTGGTGCGATCAACCCTGTAGATGCCGGGTGTGTCACATCGTTTGTGTGATCTCGTAGGATTGTCCGCTGCCGTTGATGACAATCTGTACGGCATCGTCTTCGAATTTTCCCAGCAAGCTCTACCCCAGCGGTGCCTTGGCAGTGATGACCGTGACCAGTTGTTCACCTGCGCTGACCTTCAGGCCAGCAGCATCAGGGCCGAGAAACAGGTATTGCGTCTGACCGCTCAAGGCTTCGACAGCGACAAGATCACCGGTCTGAATGCCGCGTGATTCATCGAATGGCTTGAGCGACCATTTCCGATACGCCGCCAGCGACTGGCGAATCTCCTCGACACGTCGTGCCTGGCCTGCTGCCAGATACGATGCTTCCAGCCCCAGCGTGTCGTATTTGTTCTCGGCAATATTCTCTTCGTGGGTTGCCGTTTCGTAGGCGGTCTGTGCCGCCCGTTGCGCGATGTCCAGATCGATTTCCAGCTTGTCGATGATCGATTGCAGCACGTCCTGCTTGTTCATGGTTTATCCGCAGTACTGATTGATGCTGGCGCGACTTTTTTCGCTCGGCGCAGTGCGGTCCTGCTGTATCCAGAAATCACACTTGGAACGGTTGAAGGTGCGCTGTTGTTGTTCCTGAGCCTGTTCACGGGCCTGACGGGCCTCGCTTTCACGCAGGCTTTGCTCGTATTTGCGGAACATTTCAGTCTCCGGGCCAGACGGCGCGGCAGTTTTTTGCGCAGGTGGGGCGGTGAGCTGGGCGGCGGCGTTTTCCAACGCCTGGGTTTGCGCCGGGGGCAGGCTTTTGTAATACAGCAGTGCGGTCAGAAACACCGCCATTGCGCCCAGCCAGATACCCAGCGCAATGCAGACAATCAATTTCAACGACACATACAGGTCGCGACGGCGGGTAGTGGATGACATGGCTGAACTCCTTGCAGGGCAACAGATGCGATTGTGCCATGCCTGATGGCCGGGCATGAAAACTGTGCTGTCCAGTGGCATCAGGCTGGTGGCAACGGGGCGTTCTGAACGACAATCAACGTTTTTTGCCATCCAGCCTCAGGGAGCCACGATGAAAGTCTCGTGGGACATTTTTTGCAGCGTAGTCGACAACTACGGTGATGCCGGCGTGACCTGGCGTCTGGCACGCCAGCTGGTTGCCGAGCAGGGTCTGCATGTGCGTTTATGGATCGATGACCTGTCGGCTTTCGTTCGCTTGTGTCCCGACGCTGATCTTAAGGCTCAGCAGCAATGGCAAGAGGGCGTGAGGGTGTGCCAGTGGCCCGCTGAATGGGTAAACAGCGATATTCCTGACGTGGTCATCGAGGCCTTTGCCTGCCGCCTGCCGACGCCCTATACCGAATCGATGCTGCAGCGTTCGCCAAGGCCGCTGTGGTTGAACCTCGAGTACCTCAGCGCCGAAGACTGGGTCTCGGGTTGCCACGGTTTGCCTTCGCCACAGTTGAACGGTTTGAAGAAGTTCTTTTTCTTTCCCGGTTTTTCCGACGCCACGGGTGGCCTGCTGCGCGAAAGAAACCTGATCGAACAGCGCCAGCGATTTCAGCAAGACAAGGCCGCGAGGCGAGGTTTCTTGCAGGAGTTGGGCGTCGAACCGTTGCCTGATGCTCGCTTGATCTCGGTATTTGCCTATGAAAATCCCGGGCTGGGCAGCTGGCTTGACGCGCTGGCCAGCGACACTCGGCCGAATCACCTGCTGGTGCCGGAGGGGCGCATTCTCGCCGATCTGCGGCGCTGGCTGGGTGTCGACGATGAGTTACACGCAGGTTTCATGCAGGTAAGGGGAGGGCTGACGGTTCAGGTGTTACCGTTCATCCGCCAGGAACGCTACGACCAACTGCTGTGGAGCTGCGATTTCAACGTCGTGCGCGGCGAAGATTCATTCGTCCGTGCGCAATGGGCGGGGCGGCCGATGCTCTGGCACATCTATCAGCAGGAAGACGACGCGCACCTGCCCAAGCTTGATGCGTTTTTAGCGCTCTACCTGGCGGATCTTGCGCCTGAGGCAGCGCATGCTGTGAATCAGTTCTGGCAGAACTGGAATATCGGCAGCGACCTGGGCGAAAGCTGGCTGGCACTCACCGAACACTGGGCTGAAATTGAAAAGCACGCCGGGCACTGGTGCCTGCAACAAGCCGCACAGACTGATCTTGCCACGGCGCTGGTGCAGTTTTATGGAAATTCGCTATGATACGCGGCCTTGATACAAGGCTCTGTACGAAAAAGGCCTGCGCAGGCTGTTTCTCGTACAGAGCCTTTGGTTAATTCCATCCAAATTCGGATATATGCAATGAAAACTGGTAAAGAGCTGAAACCCGGTACCGTGATCCGTCTCGAAAACGATCCTTGGCTGGTTCAGAAAGCTGAATTCACCAAATCCGGTCGTAACAGCGCGATCATGAAGACCAAGCTGAAAAACCTGCTGACCGGTTACAAGACCGAGATCGTTTACAGCGCCGACGACAAGCTGGACGATGTGATCCTCGATCGCAAGGAAGCCACCCTGTCTTTCATCAGCGGTGACACCTACACGTTCATGGACACCACTGACTACACCATGTACGAGCTGAACGCCGAAGACATCGAAAGCGTTCTGCCTTTCGTCGAAGAAGGCATGACTGACGTTTGTGAAGCCGTATTCTTCGAAGACCGTCTGGTTTCCGTAGAATTGCCGACCACTATCGTGCGTCAGGTCGACTACACCGAAGGCTCCGCTCGTGGCGACACGTCGGGCAAGGTCATGAAGCCTGCCAAACTGAAAAACGGTACCGAGCTGAGCGTTGCTGACTTCATCGAAATCGGCGACATGATCGAGATCGATACCCGTGAAGGCGGTTCCTACAAAGGCCGTGCGAAGTAAGCATGGTTTTGTAACCCCGTTACGCCATTGCTGCGGGTTTTTTTACGGCTGAAGTTTGAGCGTCTGCCTTTATTTCAGGTGTTCTTTCAACTCCTGAGACGCCTGCAGGATGGCTGAGCGAACAGCCGGGACCTGGCTGACCACGTTGAGCAGACCGTAGTCATGGATCATGCCGTTGTAACGTACCGCCGTGACCGGCACGCCCGCCTGGTCCAGCTTGCGCGCATAGGCTTCGCCTTCATCACGCAGCACGTCGGCACTGGCGGTCTGAATCAGCGCCGGTGGCAGACCTTTCAGTTGCTCGGTGGTGGCGCGCAGCGGCGAGGCGTAGATCTCGTTGCGTTGCGCGGCATCGGTGGTGTAGTTGTCCCAGAACCACTTCATCATGTTACGGGTCAGGAAGTGGCCTTCGGCGTATTGGTTGTATGAATCGTTATCAAAGTTGGCGTCAGTCACCGGCCACAGAAGCACCTGATACCTGAGCGCCGGAGTGCCTTTTTCTTTGGCCATCAGTGCAACGACCGCTGCCATGTTGCCGCCTACGCTGTTACCCGCCACAGCCAGGCGCTTACCGTCGACGTTGATTTCCTTGCCGTGCTCAGCTACCCATCTGGTTGCTGCGTAAGCCTGGTTGATCGCCGTCGGATAATGCGCTTCGGGTGAAGGCGTGTAATTGACGAACACCGCTACCGCGCCCGAGCCCACGACCAGATCGCGGACCAGTCGCTCGTGGGTCTGGAAATCACCCAGTACCCAGCCGCCGCCGTGGAAGAACATGAAAACCGGCAAGGTCCCTTTTACGCCAGCAGGGCGCACGATATTCAGGCTGATCGGCTGGCCATCGACGTTGATGGTCTTTTCGCTGACATCGGCTTTGGGCAGCGTCAGTTTGACCCCTGCCTGTGCTCCTACCAGCACGGCCCTGGCATCTTTCGGCGACAACTGCTCAATGGGCTTGCCAGTGCCCGAATTCAAGGCATCGAGAAAAGCCTGAGTGTTGTGCTCGATGGCAGGATCGCCTGCGGCAAACGCGCTGCCGATGGACAGTGCGAGAAGCGTACCCGTCATGACTTTGCTGAAGGTCTTCATGTTCGCTCCCTTGCTCATGTTCGTATCTATGGCCGGTGGGTTAGACGGTTACATGCAGGCGCACATCGACGTTGCCGCGTGTGGCGTTGGAATAAGGGCAGACCACATGAGCGGCATCGACCAGTTGCTGAGCGTCGGCTTGTTCAAGGCCGGGCAGGCTGACATGCAGGTCGATGTCCAGACCGAAACCACCGGGAATCTGGCCAATCCCTACGTGGGCGGTGATCGAGGCGTCTGCCGGGATGCTGCGTTTGCTCTGACCGGCGACAAATTTGAGGGCACCGATGAAGCAGGCCGAATAACCGGCAGCGAACAGTTGCTCCGGGTTGGTGGCTGCGCCGCCAGCACCGCCAAGCTCTTTCGGAGTGGCGAGTTTGACGTCGAGAATCTTGTCGTTGGATACGGCACGACCATCACGGCCGCCTGTGGCGGTTGCAACTGCGGTGTAAAGAGTGTCCATGATTTTTCCTCGTTCGGCAGGGTTCATTGCGCAAAATACTTGCGCGCTAACTAAGTGCAGGGCAAAGGTAGTCAAAGGATAGTTAGCGCGCAAGCTAAATTTTGCGAAAAGTCGAAAGAGGTCTTTTCCGGAGGAGGAAAGCTACCAGGGCGGGCAGCTGGAAATCTTGCCAGCCCCTTGATGTGCGGGGCTTTGGCGAGACGAGCAACAGGTCAGTCCGGGGGGCGTGACCCTTTGTCTTAAAGGCTCTGGTGCAGATGGTCACGCAAGTCCAGCAACTGTGTCTGCAGGTCACGAAGCCTTTCCATGTTCAGGCCGCTCGCCGACAGAATACAGCCGGGTATGCTCAGTGCCTGGTGTTGCAGTGCACGACCTTGTTCAGTCAGGTGCAGCAATACCACGCGTTCGTCTTCCTTGCTGCGGGTGCGGCTGATAAAGCCCTCGCCCTCAAGACGCTTGAGCAAAGGTGTCAGAGAGCCCGGATCGGTGAGCAGGCGCGTGCTGACATCACCTACGGTAAGGCCGTCTTTTTCCCACAGCACCATCATTGCCAAGTACTGCGGATAGGTCAGTCCAAGCGCCTGCAGCAGCGGTTTGTAAACCTTGGTCATCATCAATGAGGTGGAATACAGGGCGAAGCACAATTGGTTATCCAGCAGCAGCGAATCGCAATCGGCAGGTGCAGCGTGGGCAGGGTTTTCTTCGGCACTCATATCAGGTCCTCAAACTCAGTCGAATGAGTTTAACTTAGTGTTGCATTCTTTAATGTGCCAGATAATTTCGAGCGTGCAGGCTCAAAGCGCTGACAGCTTGCGCCGCGCGCAAAAAAAACAGGTAACACCGGGTGTTGGTTGCGCGCAGGACTGCGTAGCATTTGGCCATTGACTGGGCGGGGACGTAGTGTGATTGAAATTGTGATGTTTGTGTTACTGGGTGCAGCGATGGGCACCCTGGGGGGGCTGTTCGGAATCGGTGGTGGTCTTGTGGCAATTCCCGCGCTGGGTGTGCTGTTCGGTCTGGATCAGCAGCTGGCGCAAGGGACAGCGTTGTTGATGGTGCTGCCTAACGTGTTGCTCGCCTTGTGGCGCTATAACCAGCGCAACCGGATTTTGCTGCGTAATGCGTTGATGTTGATTGTTCCCAGTTTTATTTTTGCCTGGCTGACGTCGCTGCTGGCGGTGCGCGTGGATCCGCAAAGCATGCGCCTGGGCTTTGTCGGCTTTCTGGTGGTTCTGACCGTGTTCAACGTGGCGCAGATGTATTGGCGCGGCCATCAGGCCGGTAGCGGGTTGCGCCATGAAAAATGGCTATGGCTGCTGGGCGTCGGGTCCGGTATGACCGGAGGTCTGTTTGGCGTTGGCGGGGGAGTGGTGGCCACGCCGATTCTTACCAGCGTGTTTGGCACGACACAGGTTGTGGCACAAGGGTTGGCGCTGTCCCTCGCAGCCCCGAGCACCGGAATCACGCTGGTTACCTACGCGCTGCACGATCACGTCAACTGGTCGATGGGCATTCCATTGGCCATTGGTGGTCTGGCGAGCATCAGTTGGGGTGTCAAACTGGCGCATTCGCTGCCGGAGCGAACGCTGCGCCTGATGTTCTGCGTGTTTCTGGTGCTCTGCGCAGTCATTCTCGCGCTCAAGGTTTGAAGCCGTCGATGATGTAGTCGGCCATGCATTCGGTGATGGGCGAGGGGTTTTTCGGATTGCGCAGCAGTACGATGCTGGCCGTTGGCAGCTCGGGCAATTGTTCGGCCGCGCCGATGATGCGCAAATCTGCAGTGATCAGGCTTTGAAACTGTGCAGTGACTGCCAGGCCCGCGCTGACCACTGCTGTGATTGCTGCCATGCTGGAGCTGCTGTAGGCGATGCGGTAATCACGCTCCACGCTGTCCAGTGCGTTGCATGCCCAGTCGCGACAGAAGCAGTGCGTATTGAACATCGCCAGCGGAATGGGGTTTTGCTCATGCGGAGCAAAACCGCTGGCTTCCATCCAGACCAGACGCTCATGACGCAACAGCGTACCGATCTCGGTGCCGGGCTTGCGCGTAACGATGGTCAGGTCCAGGTCATTGCGTTGCAGCAGCAGGTCGGACGGTTCGCAATGCACCTCTACCTGAACCAGCGGGTAGGCCTGCGCGAACTGCGAAAGAATGCCGGGCAAAAAGCGCATCACGTAGTCGTCGGGCGAGCCGATTTTTACCACCCCGATCATGTGTGGCTCGCGCAGCGTATTGAACACCTCACTGTGCAGCTTGAGGATGCGCCGCGCATAGCCAAGTAACACTTGCCCCTCTGCCGTCAGGTTCAGGGTCCGGCCTTCACGCTGGAACAGTTGACGCTGTACGACATCCTCCTCCAGACGCTTCATTTGCATGCTGACCGCCGATTGCGTGCGGTTGACCACCTCGCCTGCGCGAGTGAAACCGTCGTGATCGGCAATAGCCACAAAGGTGCGCAGCAGCTCGGTGTCTATGCCTGGGTAGTGGGTGCCCGAATAGCTGGCCAATACATCAATCTCCCAGATGCACTGCATAAGAAATATTCGTTGGATTGATCTTAGGTCAGGCGCGAGACTTTAGTCATCTCACACGGAGGGCAAGATGATGAATGGTCAAAAAGAGTGTGTATTGATCGTAAAGCCTGCCGGGCATGCTCAGCCTGGCAAGGCGTTGGTGTGGTTGAAGCATCACTTGCAGCGCTGGCTGGAGCTGCACCGTCAGCGCCGCTATCTGGCGCAGATGAGTGATGACACGCTTAAGGACCTGGGGCTGAGCAGGGCCGACATTCAGCAGGAAGCCGAGCGTCCGTTTTGGGATGACCCGCTCAAGCGCTGAGCGGGCAGTTTGCTCTGCTTAGCGCCTGACCTGCTTCAGGGTTTCGGCAATCAGGAACGCCAGCTCCAGTGACTGATCGGCGTTCATGCGCGGGTCGCAGTGGGTGTGGTAGCGATCCGAAAGGCCATCTTCGGTGATGGGGCGGGCGCCGCCGATGCATTCGGTGACGTTTTGCCCGGTCATTTCGATATGGATGCCTCCGGCATAAGTGCCTTCAGCCTGATGCACCTGAAAGAACTGCTTCACTTCGCCAAGGATCTGCGCAAAGTCCCGGGTTTTGTAGCCGCTGCTGGCCTTGATGGTGTTGCCGTGCATCGGATCGGAGCTCCACAGCACTTTGCGGCCTTCGCGCTCAACCGCACGAATCAGCTGTGGCAGGTGATCGCCGACCTTGTTGGCACCCATCCGCGCGATCAGGTTGAGACGGCCCGGATCGTTGTCCGGGTTAAGGATGTCGATCAGGCGAATCAGGTCGTCAGTGTTCATGCTCGGGCCGACCTTGACGCCGATCGGGTTGTTCACCCCACGCAGGAATTCGACATGCGCGCCATCCAGTTGCCGGGTACGGTCGCCGATCCACAGCATGTGTGCCGAGCAATCGTAGTAATCATTGGTCAGGCTGTCGCGCCGCACGAAGGCTTCTTCGTAATTGAGCAGCAATGCCTCGTGGGCGGTGAAAAAACTGGTTTCACGCAGTTGCGGCGAGCTGTCCATGCCGCAGGCGCGCATGAAAGCGAGCGTTTCATCGATGCGTCCGGCCAGCTGGCTGTATTTTTCGGCCAGCGCCGAGTTGGCGATGAAGTCCAGATTCCACTTGTGCACTTGATGCAGGTCGGCAAACCCGCCCTGTGCGAAGGCGCGCAGCAGGTTCAGGGTGGCGGTGGACTGGTTATAGGCCTGCAGCAGGCGCTCCGGGTCTGGCACACGGCTTTTTTCATCGAAACCGATACCGTTGACGATGTCACCGCGATACGCCGGGAGCGTTACGCCGTCGATGATTTCGTCGTTTGCCGAGCGAGGCTTGGCAAATTGTCCGGCCATGCGTCCGACCTTCACCACCGGGCAGCCGGCGGCGAAGGTCATGACGATGGCCATCTGCAGCAGCACCTTGAACGTGTCGCGAATCTTGGCAGCGGAAAACTCCATAAAGCTTTCCGCGCAGTCGCCGCCCTGCAGCAGGAACGCGCGACCCTGGGTTACTTCGGCAAACTGGCGGCGCAACTCTCGGGCTTCGCCGGCAAACACCAGCGGCGGATAGCTGGCCAGGGTCTGTTCGACCTTCAACAGATGCGCGGCATCAGGGTAGTGAGGTTGCTGCTGAATCGGCAGTGCCCGCCAGCTGTCGGGGCTCCAGGGTTGGCTCATTATTGGCTCTAGGGTTGTGCAATCGGGTCCGCATGTTAGCAGTTCGCTGTTGCTCTGCCAGCGTAGGGCAGACCACCGGGACGGCATCACGCCCGGCAATGTGTGACAAAGCCGCGCGCTTGCCCGACAATTCGCGTTTTGCGCTCGGCGCAGCGATGACCAGGAACGGTAATGACGGAAGAGCGTGAGCGCGTAGAACGAATTCTGGCCGAGGTCCACGACGACTTCGGCATGATCCGCGTGCTGGAAGTAGAGGATTATCGCTTTCTGGAGTTTGGCGAGGCCATCGAGCAGAGCTGCACGTTTACGGCTGACCCGAGCTGGCTGGAATACGACTACACCCGCGCGATGCTGATCGGCGCACTGTGTCACGATGCGCCGGACAGCGCGCTGTTTCTGGGGCTGGGTGCGGGTACGCTGACCCAGGCCTGCATGAAGTTCCTGCCGCTTGAAGACGTGGAAGTCATCGAGCTGCGCCCTGATGTGCCCCGCCTGGCCATGGAGTTCATGGGGCTTGATGACGACCCGCGTCTGTATATCCGCATCGGCGATGCGCTGGAGTTGCTGGACAGCGCAGAGCCTGCCGACCTGATCTTTGTCGACCTTTACACCGATGTCGGGCCGGGCGTCGGGCATTTGGCCTGGAATTTTTTGCAGGGCTGCCAGCAACGCCTCAATCCCGGTGGCTGGCTGATCATCAACCAGTGGGCCACCGACGACGGTAAACCGCTTGGCGCGGCCTTGCTGCGGGGTTTGTACCACCGTCATTACTGGGAGCTGCCGGTAAAGGAGGGCAACGTCATTCTGATCGTGCCTGCCGACCTCGATCAGACGCTGGATATCGAGGCACTGAGTTCGCGTGCCAAGGCACTTGCGCCGCATCTTGGGTACTCGCTGGAGTCGTTGATCAGGGCGATCCGTTCCGCGACTTGAGCGGGCGAGGCATGTGCTGGCTGGTCTGAAATCAGGGGTGAGACAATTCGCCACACCCCGCAGGTCGGGATACCGGCCATCCGCAAGAACAGATTAAACGTTTAAGCGGCAATGCCCGCAATCTCGGGCCCGCGCCCTTGTCGGCCAGCCCTCTGCCCGGACCAAGGGCCTTGGGTTGCTCAAGGATGGCGCAATGTTTCGCAAAAAAAGACTCACTAAGGTGCATATTTCCGGTATAGTGCGCGCCGGCCTTAACAGGGCCCTCGTCAAGGTATTGCAGTACCCCGAAGCCAGCTTCGGTTGCTTGTTCGCACAACGGACTAGACTAGACGATCCATTCATCAAACGTTTTCGCAAATCCCCGCCGACAAAGCAGCCAGGGTGACCTCAAGGTCGTACACGGCACGCGCAGCTTTGAAGCATGGGTCTTTGCGGATGCACTAGAGGCAGACCCATGACCCAGGAAATCGGCGGCTTCGCCGCTCTCGAACTTCATCCAAATATCGTTGCAGCAGTCGTCGCCACTGGCTACGAAGAGCCTTCGGCCATTCAGCAGCAATCGATCCCGATTATTCTCGCCGGTCACGACATGATTGGTCAGGCGCAAACCGGTACGGGTAAAACTGCCGCGTTCGCACTGCCTATCCTGCATCGCATCGACCCGAGCAAGCGCGAGCCGCAAGCACTGATCCTGGCCCCGACCCGCGAACTGGCACTTCAGGTTGCCACCGCGTTCGAGACCTACGCCAAACAAATGCCGGGCGTGACCGTTGTAGCGGTCTACGGCGGCGCGCCAATGGGCCCGCAGCTCAAGGCCATCCGCAACGGCGCACAAATCGTTGTCGCCACCCCGGGCCGTCTCTGCGACCACCTGCGTCGCGACGAGAAAGTCCTGGCAACCGTGAACCATCTGGTTCTCGATGAAGCGGACGAAATGCTCAAGCTGGGCTTCATGGACGACCTTGAAGTCATCTTCAAGGCCATGCCTGAAACCCGCCAGACCGTACTGTTCTCGGCAACGCTGCCACAGTCGATCCGTGCCATCGCCGAGCGCCATCTGCGTGATCCGAAGCACGTCAAGATCCAGACCAAGACCCAGACCGTTACCGCGATCGAGCAGGCTCACCTGCTGGTTCACGCTGACCAGAAGACCTCGGCTGTACTGAGCCTGCTGGAAGTCGAAGACTTCGACGCCCTGATCATGTTCGTCCGCACCAAGCAGGCGACCCTGGACCTGGCAAGCGCCCTTGAAGCCAAAGGCTACAAGGCTGCTGCACTGAACGGTGACATCGCTCAGAACCAGCGCGAGCGCGTTATCGATTCCCTCAAGGATGGCCGTCTGGACATCGTTGTAGCGACCGACGTTGCTGCCCGTGGTCTTGACGTTCCGCGTATCACCCACGTATTCAACGTGGACATGCCTTACGATCCAGAGTCCTACGTTCACCGTATCGGCCGTACCGGTCGTGCCGGTCGCGAAGGTCGTGCACTGCTGCTGGTAACTCCTCGCGAGCGCCGCATGCTGCAGGTGATCGAGCGTGTAACCGGTCAGAAGGTTGCTGAAGTCCGCCTGCCGGATGCCCAGGCCGTTCTGGATGCCCGCATCAAGAAACTGACCAACAGCCTGTCGCCACTGGTTGCCGATGCCGAATCGACTCATGGCGATCTGCTGGATCGTCTGACTGCCGACATCGGTTGCAGCCCGCGTGCCCTTGCTGCTGCACTGCTGCGCAAGGCTACCAACGGTCAGGCTCTGACCCTGGCAGCTATCGAGCGCGAGCGCCCGCTGGTTCCGAACAACGCCCCTCGCGGTGATCGTCCTGAGCGTGAGCGTCGTGCGCCGGTCCCGCTGGCCGAAGGCCGTGCTCGTTGCCGTACCGCGCTGGGTGCGCGTGATGGTATCGCTGCCAAGAACCTGCTGGGTGCCATTCTCAACGAAGGCGGCCTGGCCCGCGAAGCTATCGGCCGCATCCAGGTGCGTGAGAGCTTCAGCCTGGTCGAGCTGCCGGAAGATGGTCTTGAGCGTCTGCTGACCAAGCTCAAGGACACCCGTGTTGCTGGCAAGCAGCTCAAGCTGCGTCGCTATCGCGAAGACTGATAGGCTTCTGAGCTGATAGGTCAATAAAAAATCCCCGACTGGTTCGGGGATTTTTTTGCGCTGAATTCAGGCGACTCGGCGTTTTCGGATTCAGCCGAACCGATAGATATCCATTCCGAGCGCCCCCATAGTGAAGCCTTGATGGGCAACACTGAATGCTCCGCCTGCGCCCCGTGCGAAATACAGCGGCAGCAAATGCTCGTCACTCGGGTGCGCTCGCATCGCATGAGGGGCGAGACTGCGGTAGTGGTGCAGGGCGGCTTCATCTTCTTTTTGCAGCTTGTCGATCATCCAGTCACGAAACGTCACAGCCCATGGCTCTGAGCTTCCGGGGCCGGTGTTCCAGTCCAGATCGCGGAGGTTATGCGTGATGCTGCCGGAGCCGATAATCAATACACCCTGTTCGCGCAGGCTGGCCAGCGCGCGGCCCACCCGTGTCTGGAGTTCGGGCCCCTGAAGGCTAGGCAGTGAGATCTGCACCACCGGAATATCGGCGTTCGGGTACATCAACGACAATGGCACCCAGACGCCGTGGTCGAACGGTCGTCTGCTGTCGATGCGTGCGGGCAGATCGCTGGCGGCCAGCAGCTCGACTATTGTGCGGCTCAGTTCAGGCAGACCTTTCGCCGGGTATTGCACCGCAAACAATTCTGCCGCAAAGCCGCCGAAATCATGCCAGGTCTCGGGTTGTGGATTGCCGTTGACGATCAGTTCGTGGCTTTCCCAGTGTGCAGACACCACTACGATGGCGCGAGGCCTGGGCAGGCTGGCGGCCAATCGCGTCAGGGCGGGGCCACTCTCGCCGGGCTCCAGCGCGAGCATGGGGGAGCCATGGGAAATAAACAGGCTTGGGAACATTTAACGCTCCAGAATATGAGAATGCCCCATAGTCGTTCATTCTCATGATCTGAATCTAATATAAGTTATGGCGCTTTTTGATCGAATTTTCAGGAGGTTTCATGCAGGCGGATTTTTGGCTGCAGCGTTGGAAGGCAGGGTAGATTGGCTTTCATCAGGCGCAGGTCAATCGGGACCTGCGACAGCACGATATTGGTCATTGCGCAGCCTTTTACGACCGTGCCGCCTTTCCTGCCGTGCCATGCACTCAGGACCGGACGCAGAGCGTCCATAACAGCGTGCCGACNNCGCCGGCACGATAGTCATCTCGAAACCCTGAATCACCCGCGGCGGCGCAGCGCCTCGATACGTTGCTCCAGCGGCGGGTGGCTCATGAACAGCCCTGCCAGGCCTTTCTTCAGGCCGGCGTTGATGCCGAACGCCGTCAGGCTGTCAGGCATGTTCACCGGTACGCCCTGTTCGGAACGCAGGCGTTGCAGCGCACCGATCATCGCGTCCGTACCGGCCAGTCGAGCCCCTGCGTCGTCAGCGCGGAATTCGCGTTTGCGCGAGAACCACATGACGATGGCGCTGGCCAGAAAGCCCAATACCAGCTCGGCGAAAATCGTCGTGATGTAGTAGGCAATACCCTGACCGTTCTCGCTCTTGAAGATCACCTTGTCGACGAAGTTACCGATGATGCGAGCAAAGAACATCACGAACGTGTTCACCATACCCTGCACCAGCGCCAGTGTGACCATGTCGCCGTTGGCAACGTGGCCGATTTCGTGCGCCAGTACAGCTTTTACCTCATCCGGCGAGAACCGCTCGAGCAGGCCCTGGCTTACCGCAACCAGTGCGTCGTTCTTGTTCCAGCCCGTGGCGAATGCGTTGGCTTCATACGCCGGGAAAATACCGACTTCCGGCATCTTGATACCCGCATCGCGGGACAGTTGTTCAACGGTCTGCAGCAACCATTGCTCATGGCGGGTACGAGGCTGACTGATGATCTGAGTACCGGTACTCATTTTCGCCATCCACTTGGAGATGAACAGCGAGAACAACGAGCCCGCGAAACCGAACACAGCGCAGAAAACCAGCAGCTGATTGAGGTTCAGATCAACCCCGTTGGCCGCCATGAACCCATTGAAGCCAAAAAGGCTCAGGGTGATGCTGGCAATCAGCACGACCGCAAGGTTAGTGGCCAAAAACAGCAAAATGCGCATCATGGTCGAAACGTTCTCCTCAGGTAAATATGTAACTCGATGCCGGGTATATAAGGTGATGCCCGCTGCTATTCAACAGAGGGACTATTTCAAACTGTGTCCTCTTCACGCAATCGATGGTAATCCCGCAAAGCTGAACGGTGCCTGAGCCAGAGTGGTCGATGCCTGAGGGGGTGGGGGCAGGGCGGTGATGCTGTTTTGGCAGGGCACAAATAAACTGCCCCGAACAGGTCGGGGCAGGGATGCGGCGCGAGAGGGGACGATGTCTGTTTACTGACGATAACCCTTCAGGAAGTTACCGATGCGGCCAATGGCCTGTTCCAGTTCGTCGACACGTGGCAGTGTCACGACGCGGAAGTGATCAGGGTATGGCCAGTTGAACGCGGTACCCTGAACTACCAGCAGTTTTTCCGAGAGCAGCAGGTCGAGGACGAATTTTTCGTCGTTGAAGATCGGGCACACCTTCGGGTCGATGCGCGGGAATGCATACAGCGCGCCCATCGGCTTGACGCAGCTGACGCCGGGAATATCGTTGAGCAGCTCCCAGGTGCGGTTGCGTTGCTCCAACAGACGGCCTGGCGGCAGGATCAGGTCGTTGATGCTCTGATAGCCGCCCAGCGCAGTCTGGATGGCGTGCTGGCTCGGCACGTTGGCACACAGGCGCATGTTGGCCAGGATGTCGATGCCTTCGATGTAGCTCTGTGCGTTGTGTTTCGGTCCGGAAATGGCAATCCAGCCGGAGCGGAAGCCTGCGACCCGATACGACTTGGACAGACCGTTGAAGGTCAGGCACAGCAGGTCCGGTGCCAGCGAGGCAGTGCAGATGTGCACGGCGTCGTCGTAGAGGATCTTGTCGTAGATTTCGTCGGAGAACACCACCAGATTATGCTGGCGAGCCAGCTCCAGCATGCCCAGCAATACCTCGCGGGAATATACTGCGCCGGTCGGGTTGTTGGGGTTGATGATCACCATGGCCTTGGTGTTCGGCGTGATTTTGGCCTTGATGTCTTCAAGGTCCGGCCACCAGTTGGCCTGCTCGTCGCACAGATAATGCACCGGGCTGCCGCCGGACAGCGCCACTGCCGCAGTCCACAATGGGTAATCGGGTGCCGGAACCAGCACTTCGTCGCCGTTATTGAGCAATGCTTGCATCGACATCACGATCAGCTCGGACACACCGTTGCCCAGATAGATGTCTTCGATGCCGACGCCTTCGACCTGCTTCTGCTGGTAGTACTGCATGACGGCCTTGCGGGCGCTGAACAGGCCCTTGGAGTCGCTGTAGCCCTGGGCAGTCGGCAGGTTGCGGATCACGTCCTGCAGGATTTCGTCCGGCGCCTCGAAACCAAACGGTGCCGGGTTGCCGATGTTCAGCTTGAGGATGCGATGGCCTTCCTCTTCCAGGCGTTTGGCGTGCTTGAGCACCGGCCCGCGAATGTCGTAGCAGACGTTTGCGAGCTTGTTCGATTTGTTGAACTGCATGGTGATGATCCCGAAAATGGACGAGCTGTTGCCGGCTTGCAATGAAGGTCGCAGCACGTTCGCCATGAAAATGGGTTTGTATGCGACAAACGCGGGTGCCGGACTGACGTCTGACCTGGCGCAATCATACGTGCCACCTGATCTGTGGAAAAGGTACAGATCGGGGTTTTTCGAATTCGGAGGTGTACCTGTGGACAAGTTGCAGAAAACGCTTGAAGAGTGGAAAGAGATGCTCGACCCGGCGCAGTATCAGGTTTGCCGCCTGAAAGGCACCGAGCGGCCGTTTTCCGGTAAGTACAACGAGACAAAGACAGAAGGCGTCTACCACTGCATCTGCTGCAATGAGCCGCTGTTCGATTCCACTACCAAGTTCGATTCGGGCTGCGGCTGGCCCAGCTTTTATGCGCCACTGGAAGGTAGCGCGGTGGTCGAAGTGCGCGATGTCAGCCACGGCATGATTCGTACCGAAGTGGTCTGTGCCAAATGCGACGCTCACCTGGGTCATGTGTTTCCCGATGGTCCGCCACCGACCGGCCTGCGTTACTGCATCAACTCGGTGTGCCTGGAACTGGTCCCGCGCCAGTAGCCGGGCGATTGCTGTGCCGCTGCGCGCAGCGGCTCCGGGCTTATCGACCTGTATCAATACCGAAAATTGGCGTGCGCCGCACGCCGTTGCAGGCTAACGTCAGTGCTCACATTCCGATCCAGCCACCGCCTGGTCTTGAGGCCTCTTTTGATGAGCGAAAACCTGCTGAGTATCCCGGTCACTACGATCAAGGGAGAACAGAAAACCCTCGCCGACTACGCTGGCAAGGCGGTGCTGGTGGTCAATACAGCCAGCAAATGCGGCTTTACCCCGCAATATAAAGGCCTGGAAAAACTCTGGCTGGACTACAAGGATAAAGGGCTGGTAGTGCTGGGCTTCCCTTGCAATCAGTTCGGCAAGCAGGAGCCGGGTGACGAGGGCGCGATTTCCGGGTTTTGCGAACTGAACTACGGGGTCAGCTTCCCGCTGTTCAAGAAGATCGACGTGAACGGCGCTCAGGCCCATCCCTTGTTCGTTCAGCTCAAGCAGCAGGCACCGGGGTTGCTGGGTACCGAGCGAATCAAGTGGAATTTCACCAAGTTCCTGATTGGCAGGAATGGCGCGCTGGTCAAGCGTTTCGCCCCGTTGACCAAGCCCGAGGAACTGACCGGGGAAATCGAAGCGCTGCTGCGCTAAGCCGTTTCAGCGGATATCAGCGATGGGAATCCACTGGTCCAGAATGCCTGCCAGTTCGGCGCGCCGGAATGGCTTGGCCAGGTAGTCGTTCATGCCTGCCGCCTTGCAGCGCTCACGTTCATCGGGCATGGCGTTGGCGGTAAGTGCCACGATCGGCAGGTTTGGCCAGCGGCCGCTGCTGCGGATCTGGCGGCTGGCTTCATAGCCGTCCATGACGGGCATGTTGCAGTCCATCAACACCAGATCAAAGTGGCCTTGCTCCAATTGTTCCAAGGCCTCGCCGCCGTGACTGCTGATGATCACTTCGCACCCCAGCTTGCCAAGTATGCCCTTGGCCACCAGCTGATTGACCGGGTTGTCTTCCACCAACAGTACTCTGGCCATGCGCTGAGCCGTTTGCTCTGGCGCTTTTGTGTCCCTGACGCCTGTCTCTTCCTGACCGAGTACACGCCGCAGCGTGTGGTAAAGCGCGTTGCGCGCCAGTGGTCGAGCCTGCTGTTGCAGCGGGGCAAGGGCTGTAACCTGTTCGCCGGGCATGAAATTGCCATAGGCGGTGACCAGCAGGATCGGCACGGGTGTAGTGGGGCGAATCGCAAACAGGCATTCGGGGCAGTCGGTAATGACCAGGTCCGGGCTGCTGTCGAGGTCCACGTCTTCCGGGCGATCATCAATGCTGCGTCGCTTGAGATCGACCCCCCAGGTTGGCAGCAGGTTGCCAAGCAGCTCCACCAGGCCGCTGCCAGCCGAGCTGACCACAGTGACCCGGCCCCTGAGCGCGGTCTGAGTGGCTGCGGACACATGCAGCGGCAGCGGCAGCTCGGCGCAGAACTGACTGCCGAAACCGGACTGTGACTGGATACTCAGCGTGCCATTCATGGCCTCGCAGAGATTGTTGGTCAGCGCCAGACCCAGCCCGGTGCCGCCATACTGCCGAGTGATGGCGGTTTCTGCCTGAGTGAACGGCTGGAATATTTTCGCTTGGGCGTCCTGTGCAATCCCGATGCCGGTGTCACGGACTTCGATACGTACCCGGTTTTCTCCGCTGACATCTTTATGGTGAGTCAGACGCACATCCACGCGCCCAAAACGGGTGAACTTGAGTGCGTTGGACAGCAGGTTGCTGACGATCTGCCGCACCCGGGTAGGGTCGCCGGTAACCATGGCCGGAAAGTCCGGCGCAATCAGGCAGGTCAGCTCCACGCTGGGGGCCGCATTCTGTGACAGCAGGTTGGCGGTGTCCTCGATCAACACCCCAAGGTCGAAGGGAATGCGCTCGATCTCCAGATGACCTGCGTCGAACTTGGACATGTCGAGAATATCGTTGAGCAGTTCGACCAGCACCTTGCCGGAGTCGTGGGCGATCATCAGTTGCTGGCGCTGCTCGGCGCTGAGCGGGCTGTCCAGTGACAGCGCCAGCATGCCCAGCAGGCCGTTGAGCGGGGTGCGGATTTCGTGGCTCATGTGCGCCAGAAACGCCGAGCGCGCATGGGCCATGTCCAGCGCCGTACTGCGCGCTATCTGTAGTTCCTCGTTGGATTCGCGCAGGCGTATGTTGCTGGCCTTGAGCTCATTGGTGCGTGCCGAAACAATGTTTTCCAGCTCGTTGAGATGTTCGGTCAGCCGATCTTCGGCCGCGCGTCGTCTGGAGAACTCGCTGCCCATGGTTTCGAATTGACGGTTGAAGGTCGCGACCAATACGCCGATTTCATCCTGCTCATGGTGAGGCGGGCAGGTTATTTTCCCTTGGTCGGGGTTGCGCGGGTCGCGACTGCTCAGTTCGCGGATCACCCTTACCAGCGGCTTGGTCAGGGTGGCGTAGAACAGAATGGTCAGAATGCCGGCCAGCGCCAGGCTGCGCACGAAGCCGTTGAGCAGAGTGATCTCGGCGCGCTGCAGAAAGTGGCTGCCGAAAGCGAAGGTGTCCACGGTCAGGTACAGTGTGCCGATGGTTTCATCCGGCAAATGGTTGAGGTGCAGTTTTTCCTGAAACTGGCGGCTTTCACCGAACAGCCAATCGCTGAACACTCGATAGCGCCCTGTCGCCATGGGGCGTTCGACGCTTGCGAGCACGGCGTCATTGTTATCGGTCAGTCTGGCGCTGACCACGGCAGGCGAGCGCAGCAGCCCGAGTGTCAGCTCCTGAGCCAGCTCCGAGTCGATGTTGTAGGCAATGCGCGATGCCGGGTTCTGGATGATTTCCAGCAGTGATTTGATTTCACGATTGATGGACGCGTCTTCGCTGGCATAATCGATTGCAATCTGGAACAGGCTCAGCAAGGTCCCCAGCGCGAAGCCGATCAGTACAGCCAGGCGCGCCTGCTTGAACGAAAGCCTGTTTTTGAGCGATATATCCATGAGTACTTACTGCCACTTCTGGTTGGCCAAGCATAGCTGATAGGCACTGCTGACCAATCAGTTAAATATAAGGAGATCCCGTGGATTCTCGGTTGGATGCTTTTCTGCAACGCGCCGATGCCGTGCTGGCCCGGCTGGAACCGCTGTTGCCAGCCGTGCGCGAGCCGGTCGACTGGTCACAGACGCTTGCCGCGCGCTGGGTGCAAGAGGGTCGTAGCGGCTACCTGATGCCGTTGCAGGTGAGCCTGGATACGCGCCTGACCGATCTGATCGGCGTCGACCTGCAGCGCGATCAGTTGGGGCGCAATACATGTCAGTTTATCGATGTCCTGCCTGCCAACCATGCCTTGCTCTGGGGCTCGCGCGGCACCGGCATGTCGTCCCTGATCCGCGCTCTGCTGGCCGAGCACGCCTCGGCCGGTCTGCGCCTGATCGAGATCGAGCGTGATCATCTGGGCGACTTGCCGCGTGTGGTCGAACAACTGCACAAACTGCCGCAGCGCTTTGTACTGTTCTGCGATGACCTGTCGTTCGAGTCGGGCGAGGGTGATTATCGCGTACTGAAAAGCGTGCTTGACGGCTCGCTGGAGCAGGCACCGGATAACGTATTGCTGTATGCCACCTCCAATCGCCGCCATCTGGTGCCCGAAAAGGAAAGCGACAACGTTGACTGGAAGCACGTCGACGGCGAGCTGCACCCCAGCGAAGCCGTGGAAGACAAGATCGCATTGTCTGACCGCTTCGGCCTGTGGCTGTCGTTTTATCCGTTTACCCAGGAACATTACCTGAACGTAGTCGAGCACTGGATCACGCAGCTGGCAGACAAGGCCGGCTTGCAATGGCAGCGCGACGAAAGCCTGGAAAAGGCCGCGATTCGCTGGGCGACCGCGCGTGGCAATCGCAATGGCCGCTGCGCGTATCAATTTGCACGTTACTGGGTAGGACTTGAATTGTTGGAGCAACACACATGATCGATTTGCAAAACACCGGTGCCGGCCTCAATGGCTACGGTCTGCTGGCCGCCCAGCTTGAGGCATTGCTGGCCGACGAGCGCGACTTCATCGCCAATGCGGCGCAGTTCTCGGCATTCCTCTATACGCAGATCGACGATCTGAACTGGGCGGGTTTTTACCTCAATCGCAACGAAGAGCTGGTGCTGGGTCCGTTTCAGGGGCAGATTGCGTGCGTGCGCATTCCCTTTGGTCGCGGCGTTTGCGGGGCAGCAGCGCAGAGTCGGCAAACCCAGCGTGTTCAGGACGTTCACGAGTTTCCCGGACACATCGCCTGCGACAGCGCATCGAACAGCGAGCTGGTGGTGCCGTTGGTCAAGGATGGGCGTCTGATCGGCGTGCTGGACCTGGACAGTCCGAGTGTGGGGCGTTTCAACGAGGTGGATCAGGCGGGGATCGAACGTCTGGCGGCTATCTTTCTGGCATCGACCGACTGTTGAGTCGCTCGACCTGCCGCTGTCNGCACAGGTCCGGCAGCGGCGGGGCAGTCATCAATCGTAGATGACTTTCTTCTTCCATTCGGATTCGGTTTCGTCTGCCTTCAGGCCTTCGGTCAGCGCGTTGTCGTCGTCTTCGGATGGCGCGGTATTGGTCAGTACCATTGAGTTGGCGCGGGCCAGTTGTTTTTCCATCGCCAGCAACTGCTGTTGGTACGTCACCGGGTCCGGCTGGTTGCGCAGATACTGCACGCCGCGTTCGAACGCCAGACGAGCCTGGCCCGGCTGGTCCTGGCTGAGGGCCATCTGACCGAGGTTGTTGAAGAACTCGATGTGCAGCGTGACCAGAATCGTGCGGATTTCGCGGATCCAGTGTTTGGCTTCGCTGGTTTGCAGAAAGCCGTCATGTGCAGCTCGGGTCACCTGACCATGCAGGGCTTCCAGAAGGAAACGCACGTCCTTGGCCTTGGCTTCGGTCTGGATCGGCGTGACCGGGTTGGGGATGTCGATGCGTTCGCCTTTGCCAATCTGCTCTTCCAGCTCGCCGATGCGGTGCTTGAGTTGAGCGTTACCCTTGTCCAGGCTGAGCATGCGCTGCACGACGTTCAGTTCCAGACGCGTAAGCAGCAGCTTCAAGGCTGGCGACATCAACTGGCCGGGGAATACTTTGGTGATTTCGCTGCAGCGACGCAAGCGATCACTGAGTTCGACCTTGGTGCGGGCCTTTTCCAGTTTGCCGTTTTCAGCGACGTGATTCAGGTAGCCGATCGCGATGAGCAGAGCGATACCTGCTAATACCATCAGCGTGATCATGAGTGGAGTCACTGTGCAAACCTCATTTGTTCAATTAGTTTTAGTGCGAGTGTAGTGGCTAAGCACTACTGCGCATAGATGTCCCTCCTGGAGTTTGTCGGCATCTCTTCTATATAGATTAGGCAGCTGAACGATTGGCGACAGTCGGTCAGCGTCCAAACGGCATCGAAGTTATTGATTTCAATAAATTTTCACATGGGGGTTGACGACCCCTCAATCCATCCATAGAATGCGCGCCACTTACAGCGTAAAGCACACAGCGTAGCGCAAATAAGTAGTGAATGTTGTACGTGTGTCCCCTTCGTCTAGTGGCCTAGGACACCGCCCTTTCACGGCGGTAACAGGGGTTCGAGTCCCCTAGGGGACGCCATTGCGGGAATAGCTCAGTTGGTAGAGCACGACCTTGCCAAGGTCGGGGTCGCGAGTTCGAGTCTCGTTTCCCGCTCCAATTTTAAGCAGCTTTGCCTCAGGGCAGGGTTGAGTGAAACCAGAACACATCTTCGGATGATGTCTGGAACTGAAACACACACCATTGTGTTTCAGGCAGTGTCCCCTTCGTCTAGTGG
>NZ_LJQT01000096.1:0-7583 GCF_001400515.1 Pseudomonas meliae
TTTTTCAGAGGATACTTAGCTGCGAATGCCCACTCGGTACACGGAGCGAATGAGCGCTAAGATAGGCGCGTACTCATTGAGGCTCGCAGGGCTGAACCGCAACCCGGCACTTGCAGCAAAACATGATGATGCTTCTATTTTCGCGACTTACTGGCAAGTCTTGGCTAGTCTGTCGGCAATCCAGCGATTAATTGGACTTTATCCAGCCAAGGTTGATGAAGAAGTAGACCGATGCGCAAATCAGATAGAGAAGCCTTTCTAAGCTCCGTACTGGGCAACGAGCAGCCTCCGGCGCACCTTGCCAGAACCGTGATTGAAGAAAAGCTGCGAAATGCCATTATCGATGGCAGTCTTCCCAGTGGCACGGCTCTGCGCCAACAGGAGCTGGCCACGCTGTTTGGCGTCAGCCGCATGCCTGTGCGCGAAGCACTGCGCCAGCTTGAGGCGCAGTCGCTGTTGCGGGTCGAAACGCACAAGGGCGCAGTAGTCGCACCGTTGATTACCGAAGACGCAGTGGACGCTTATGCCTTGCGGATCCTTCTGGAGTCCGAGGCGTTGCGCTTGTCCATTCCGTTGCTGGACGCGGACGATCTGGCAGCGGCTGCAGGCTATATCGAGCAGCTTGAAGTCGAGACGGACTTCGGTCAGATCGGCAGGCTCAACCGGATGTTCCACTTGTCGTTGTATGCCAAGACTCACAACAAGCGCCTGATGCGCCTGGTTGAAGAAGGTCTGAACGAGGAAGAGCGCTTCTTGCGTTTCAATCTTTCCGCCATGGGGCTGGGCAAGCTTTCTCAGGATGACCATTGGCATCTGCTGCGGCTCGCCGAACAGAAAGCGGTCGAGCCATGTGTCGAAGCGCTGCAGCACCACCTCAACCGCGGCGTGCAGGCCGTCACCCAGTACCTGAGCAGCAACAAGGCCATCAACGCCAAACCGGCCCGTACAGCAAAGAAAACCCCCTCCTGAATCATTGAGACGGCTAATCCACCAGGCAATGGCATGACGCCTGCAGATTAGCCGCTCGCACTTCCCCCGCGCTTTCCCAACCGACCTTCAACACTGGTCAGGCCCGACGCCTGGCATGGCGTTTTCATAGCTATTTTCCTGATCTGCCGAGTGGCCCGACACAGGAATCAGGCAAACTCGGGCGAGGCCCAGAAGAATCAACCTGAGGGTGTTCTCTGGCTACGGCTGAACTGTCCACGCAGCACCGGAGCAGTTCTGTGTTCATTTGAACCCAATGAACAAGGAGTTGTTGAACGGGGCAAATCGACATTGGAAGTCATTTCCAACATTGCCCATTAAAAAACCCAGGCACCTGATTATTCAGCATAACGGCAACGCTGAGTGAGGCATTCACTCATTATTGATAATTCTGACTCAATCAGTCGGAAGGGTTGCCTGCGCCCCTATAAAACATATTCCACGTGTTTTATATGGCAACTTACACGCCACAAAAACAACAACTTAAATATTATTAAAAAAGAATTGCGCACTGCATTAAATTTGTTTTAAGTTTTCTTCGCCGTCAGCGTAATTGACGGCAGCCGGACTCAAAGCCGCAATCCATAAGGGCTATAGCCCGGCAAGTTGAAGTTATGGGCGCTCTTGAATGGCTATAACCGACGTGCAGTTTCGGCGAATTATCGCCTCTGCCTTCAGGCCTTTGTTTGCCTTGCATTCAGGTCTTTCATCACATTCACCTTGCACGGGCGACACGTTAAAACTTCGAATAACTGTACTGCCACCTACCGCTACCATGACCATAGGGACATCACCATGCATTGTGAGAAAACGCTGCTCGACCAAAAGAAAGTTGAACTTAGCCGTCACCCGATCTTTGCCGAAATCACGACGTTGGGCGTATTGCGACGCTTTATGGAAACCCATGTATTCGCCGTCTGGGATTTCATGTCTCTGACCAAACGTCTGCAACAGGAACTGACCTGCACGCAACTGCCGTGGCTGCCCCCGACCGATGCCTGCGCCGCCCGCCTGATCAACGAGATCGTGCTGGGGGAAGAGTCCGACGACCGATTGGATTCAGGTCATTACAGCCACTTCGAGCTGTACCTGGACGCCATGCGCGAGATTGGCGCGAGCACGTTACAGATCGAGCGTTTCATCCAGCTGCAGCAGCAGGGCCTGCATTACACAACGGCCCTGCAACGGGTCAACGCAGGCCAGGCCGCATCGGCATTCGTGACGCGCACCCTCGACACTGCCCTTCATGCGCCGGCACACAGCGTTGCTGCGGCGTTTCTGCACGGGCGCGAAAGCGTCATCCCACAGATGTTCCAGAGCATCCTCGACGACTGGGGCATCACCGTCGAACAGGCACCCACCTTCCGTTACTACCTGGAGCGCCACATCGAAGTGGACTCCGAGGACCACGGCCCGGCAGCGGAACAGTTGCTGGCCCGTCTGATTGGCGGCGACGCGCAGCGTGAACGAGAGGTGTATCAGGCGGCCATCGCAGCGGTGGAAAGCAGGGTCCGGCTATGGGACACGCTGCGCATGAGCATGCGCGCGCCATTGATGCAGGCCAGTGCGTAACACCCGCTCGCAACACCCTGAAGCCTTTACAAGGAAGACATCATGAAAGCAGAAGACTACACGTCGTTCATCGATGCGTGGGAAGGCCGCGCCACCATTCGTACTCGTCCGCGCAGAATGGTCGAGAACGATGAAAAACTGATCTACCCCCTCAGCCGTCAGCCGCTGGTGCTCAGTGACACGTTTACCCGCGATTGCGCGCATTTGCGCGATTACGCACTGGTGCAGAGCCTCTATAAGTTCATCAACGATGTGGTGATCTTTGAAACCGAGATCGTCGACAAGACCGCACGCAGTATCGCCAAGGACAACTTCACGATTCGCTTCCCGTTTGCCTGCCGCTATGACGCGATGACAGTGGTGGTCGACGAGGACTATCACGCGCTGGTGGCGATGGACTTCATGCAACAGACCATCGCGCTGACGGGCATCGAGCCTATCCAGCTGCCTGACGAAATCGAACTCAGCCGGGCCATACCCGCCGCGCTGGCTCTGGCTCCGGAGCATCTGCGCAGTGCAGTTGAACTGATCTGCGTGGCTATCGCGGAAAACACCGTGACAAATGACGTAGCGGCGTTCGCCAAGGACGACTCGGTCAAGCAATCGGTCAAGGGACTGATGGCTGACCATCTGCTGGACGAGGGACGTCATTCGGGTTTCTGGGCACGGCTGGTACGAATCTACTGGCACACCGCAGATGAGCAGGATCGGGAATCCATCGCGCGCATCCTGCCGGTGTTTATCGCTCAGTATTTGACCAATGACATACAGAACGGCTTCGATTTCACCCTGATCGAACACTTGCAGGTGCCGGACACCATCAAGCAGGCGCTCAAGGATGAAACCAGGGCCGTGAGTTTCCCAGTCAACCGCCACCACCCACTGGTCGCCAATATCATGCGCTTCTTCAAGAGCAGCTCGATGCTGGACGATCCCTGTGTGCAGCGTGCGCTGGCGGACTATCTGCCGGTTCAGGGGACGCTGCAATGAAGCGCCTGGAGATTGTGCTCATCGGTCACAGCCTGACCCTGAGCGAGCTAAATACCGAGCTTCAGGACCACGGGCATGGCGTGCGGCACCTGTCTGACCAGCAGGCACTGTATGCGTTGACGATGCCTGACGGTTGCGTCCTGATCGAGGACGGCAGTCTGGACCTTCGCGGGGTACGAGGCCACGGCACTCATCTGGGCCTGCGGGTCGGCTTCAGCGCGGCGCTGGCGCACGGTCTGCCTCGCCTGGAGCTGCTCTGCTGGCATGGGCCGGCCTATGTTCGACGCCTGATAGCTCATGAGTGGCTGCCGGCCGAGGAGTCAGGCAACGGCCGCGTACTGCGTGATGCGGCTGTAGCAGGCATGGTGGGGATGGTGGCATTGCAGGTCAGCCGACTGTCCAGGGACGATGATTATTTCAACAGTCTGCCTACTGCAACACCCGCTCAGAGTGACCGGCAGGATGGTTTGCAGGCGATTGATCATTTGCTCTTCGAGCATCGTCTGAATCAGACAGAGCAATCCCACCTGCTGAAGCGGGCTGAAACCTCGATCACCGAGCGGCTGGAACAGGCGCTGCTGATGTTTGCCGAACGTCCAGCACTGTCCGTTCGCAATCAGACGCTCAGCTATCGTGAACTGCACGCGCACAGCATCGCCATTCAGCGCCTGTTGCTGCCTTTGCTGGCGTCTGCGAAAGCCGACACGCCTCCGGTGATCGGCATCTGCCTGCCCAAGTCACCCGAGTTGTATGCGGGCATTCTGGCGATTCTGGGCTGCGGTGCGGTTTATCTGCCGCTTGATCCTGGCCAGCCTTTGCAGCGTCAGCAGTACATTCTGGAAAACTCGGGAGCGATGCTGTTGCTTCACGACGGCTCGCACCCTCTGGCCGCTGCGGAGTTTCCGGCACTGGATATTGCTGCGGTGCCTATGGGGAATCCCGTTTCAGCCCGCATGCGCGTTCATGCCTCGCAGAACGCGCCCTGCATGGCGCTGTACACGTCAGGCACCACCGGACAGCCGAAAGGCGTACTGCTCAGCCAGCACAACCTCAGCCATTTCACTGCCTGGTACGCCGAGTATGTCAGCCTGCGCGAGCAGAGCCGGGTGCTGCAGTTTTCTACGTTGAGCTTTGATTCGTCGATCATCGACATTTTTCCCACCTGGCTCAGTGGCGCTGAACTGGTGGTGCCTGATGAAGACCAGCGGCGTGATCCATTGCAACTGATCAGCGTGCTGCAACAAGGCATCACTCACGCGTTTCTGCCACCGGCACTGTTGAGCATTCTGCCGCTGGATCAGCCTTTGGGGCTGGAGCATGTCATGACCGGGGGCGACGTCTGTGAGCCGCATGTGATTGCGCAACTCACCAGGCAGTGTCATTTCCACAACCTGTATGGCCCCACCGAAGCCACCGTATTGGTCACGGCCGTTGAGTTCGGGCTGTCCAGCAGCAATCGACATCTGGGACGACCGATTGCCAACAGCCAGGCTTGGATTCTCGACGAGCAATTGCAACCCGTAGCGGAGCAAACGCAGGGTGAGCTGTATATCGTCGGTCCTGGTGTTTGCCTGGGCTACGTAAACAATCCCCCGCTTACCGCCGAGCGCTATGTGTGGCTGACCAAGCCGGACGGACAGCAACTGCGGGCCTATCGCACCGGCGATATCGCCAAGTGGACGGCTGATGGCATCGTACTGAGCGGACGCCGCGATAATCAGGTGAAGATTCGCGGCTTTCGGGTCGAGCCGGAAGAGATCGAGCATTGTTTGCGCGACAGCGGGCTGTATCGACAGGTGGCTGTGGTGATCGACGGGCAGCGACGCATTCTGGCGTTTCTCGCTCAACCGTATCGTGAGCATGACGAACAGGCGTTGAGAGCGCATGTGCAACGTCTGCTGCCTGACTACATGCATCCTGCTGTGTACACGACGCTGCCCGGTCTGCCGTTTGCCAGCAACGGCAAGGTCGATCGTAAGGCACTTCTGGAAATACCGTTGAGCTTCAGCGGACAACGCACGGGGCGTCTGCCACAGACCGAGCAGGAGCAAGCGCTGCTGGCGTTATGGGCCGAGCTGCTGGAACTGCCGTCAGAAGATATCTCTACGGACGAAAGCTTTTTCAATCTGGGCGGTCATTCGATTCTGCTGTCACGTCTGTTGCTGGGGGTTCGTGAGCGGTTTGGGCGCAGCATTCCAATCAACCGTTTTATAGAAGCACCTACCGTCCTGACACTGGCCAGCCTGATCGACAGCGATGGTGCTTCGGCTTACACCATCAGTGCGCAGGCACTGTTGGATGCCGATGCGAATAACCCGCTGGCGACTTTGCCCATCAGCCAGTTGGGTGATGTTCACAAGGTAATTGTCACCGGTGCCAACGGTTTTCTCGGTGTGCATATCGTTGAAGCGCTGTTGAACTGGGGGGCGACAGAGATCGCCTGCCTGGTTCGTGAAGCTGCGGGGCAAAGCGCACAACAGCGTTTCGAGCATTCACTGCGGGAAAACCGCCTGGATCATCTGGACCTGAGTCGCGTGAAGGTCTACGCCGCTGACGTGACAAAGCCCAGGCTGGGTCTCAGTGAAGCGGTATATGAACGACTGGATAGCGAGTTCGGTGCGCTGGTGCATAACGCTGCCAATGTGAACCATGTTCAGGACTATGAAACCCTCGTCAAAGACAATGTTGCGCCGGTCTTTGAATGCCTGAAGCTGTGTGAGGGGCGCAGCAAAAAGATCTTCAACTTCGTCTCGACCCTTTCCGCCTGTAGTGCAGTCGATGCTGCCGGCAATGTGCTTGAACAGCCCGCTGCCGCTACCCCGCCGATCTACATCAAGAACGGTTACAACCTGTCCAAATGGGTAGCTGAGCGTGTTCTGCAGCGCGCGCGCGAGCAAGGTGCCTGGGTGAACATCTATCGGCCCGGCAACATAGCGTTCAACAGCGTCACCGGCGTATGCCAGCCGCACAAAAACCGCCTGATGCTGATGCTCAAGGGCTCACTGCAACTGGGTCAGGTTCCGGCGTTCGCTATCAACTTCGACCTGATGCCGGTGGACTTCCTGGCACGCTTCATCGGCTTCCATGCCAGTCGCTATCAACCGGAACACGCTGTGTTCAACCTGCATAACCCCGAGCCCTTGAGCTGGAATAACTATGTGGAAGCCTTCCGCGGAGCAGGCCCTCAGTTCGAGTTGGTCAGCGTCGAGCAATGGCAGGCCCAACTCAGCCGTGTCGACAGCCAGAACGCTTTATTTGGCGTGCTGGGTTTCTATCTCGACGGGTTTGAAGAAGACATCGGCGACATCTCGATGATCGAGTACCGCAACACCCTCAGCGGTATTCACCGTATGGGCGGGCATTACCCCCAGAAAACCCCTGAGCTGCTGCGCAAGGGCTGCGATTACCTGAAAGAAATCGGCTTCATCTGAATTGATACCCCACTGACGTAAATGGAGAAACACATGAGCACACTTCACAGTAATCTGAAGCCCGACACCCTTATCCGCAACCCGGTGTCGTGCCGAGTGGTTTCAACCGTGGATGTCCCCGGTAATGCAGCCAGCGTATGGGCTGTGGTCGGGAATTTTGGTGGTTTCCAAGCCTTCATACCCGCGCTGGACAGTATTGAAGTCACCAGGGAAGGGCCAGGCTCGGTTCGAAGGAAACTGTTCAAGGACGGTAACGTGGCCATCGAACAACTGAACTCCCGGGATGATCAGGCGCTGTACATGACCTGGTCACTGATCCACACCAGTTTACCGGTGAGTAACCTATGGGCGGCAATGACTGTTGAAGCTACCGGGGAAGGTGCGTGTTTGGCCCGTTGGACGATCGTTGCCGACCCTGTTCAGGGAGGTCCTGAAGGGGATGCATTTGAAGCGTTTCTTCAGGGGTTTGCTGACGGTGCGATGAGTAACGTACGCAGCCTTTTTGGCTGACTCATGCACTATCCAGCCCGCTCAGCGCGAAAGCCTGCGCGGGCTTTTTTGGGGCTCCATAACGACAAAACCCCTCATCGCAAAAGCGATGAA
>NZ_LJQT01000349.1:0-24879 GCF_001400515.1 Pseudomonas meliae
TTGTCTACACCCTCTTAAGTTTGTTCAGCCGTCTGATAAAGCAGTGGCACGAAGCTTGCTCAAGCTCTGCTCACACTTCGAAGCCAGGGAAGTTCAACGTGGACACACTTCTTGCACAATTAGCCGACGACACCAACGACACCTTCTATACCGTTGACACGCGCTGGATCACCCGGAATGCGCAGCAATTCAGTGGCTGTTTTCCAGGTACCGTGCTGTATGCAATGAAGGCCAATCCACTTGAGCAAGTACTTGAAGCCTTGAGCCAGGGTGGTATCAATCATTTTGACGTGGCGTCGCTTGCAGAGGTGCAGACGGTACACAACACGCTGCCCAATGCAGTTCAGTACCTGATGAACCCAGTGAAGTCCCGCCATTGCCTGCACGAGGCTTACTATCGGTATGGCGTGCGTTCATTTGTGCTCGACAGTGAGGAGGAACTCTCGAAGTTGCGGGACGTGTTGCCCGAACGCGACAGCACGATCAGCCTGTTCGTGCGCTACGCACCCTCCGAGTCGACGGCGGTTTATGATCTCAGAGGAAAATTCGGGGCAAGTCCGGTGTTAGCGACGCAACTGGTGCATCAAGTGGCGTCCAGCACCGACTGGTCACTCGGGCTGTCATTCCATGTCGGTTCGCAAGCCCTTGAAGACGGCCCGTGGCTCGCGGCCCTCAATGACGCCGATGCCATTGTGCGCGACACCGCCGAGCACGTCAGGCACCTGGATATCGGTGGCGGGTTTCCGGGTAATTACCTGAACTCCATGGGTAACACGCCAGACCTGGTTGGCAGAGTCTGCGACCATATCCAGACCAGCCCGACACTGAAGGACCTGAACCTGATCTGCGAAGCGGGTCGTGGTCTGGTCTACGGCGGCATGTCGCTATTTGCACGGGTGCTTTCAAGACGTGAAAAGAGCGTTTTTTGTGGTGCCGGTATTTTTGGCGGTTTGCTCTCAGCCCAGCAGTGGCTGCAATTTCCCGCACGCGTGTGGCGAGACGGCAACCCTTACACCGGTGCTGCGGAAAACACGTTCAATATCTTCGGCCCCACCTGCGACAGCATGGATCGCCTGGCCTTCCCCTACTCGCTCGCCAGCGATATCAGGGAAAGCGACTGGCTGGAATTCCAATCGACCGGCGCTTACCCGGTGTCCCTGCGCACCCCGTTCAACGGGTTTTACGCCGACCGCATCATTTCTCTCCCTTCCTGAATGCCTGAAAAGCGATCTGCCGCCATGCTCATAAAAGCCTATTTGTTCCTGCTTGCAGGAATTGTCGCTGAAACAGTGGCGACCATCGCACTGAAAGAAAGTAACGGGTTTACCCGTTGGGTCCCGGTTATTGCCTCTATCGCGGGCTACGGGCTCGGAATCGTCTGCCTGGGGTATGCACAACGGGACTTGCCCATGTCCCTGATCACCTCCATGTGGTCAGGGTTGGGCATTACGCTGATCACTGTCATTGCCGCGTTTCGCTATCAACAGGTGCCCACGTTAATGGCCGTGAGCGGTATCGGCCTGATCATCGCGGGCATCATTCTGGTCAATCTGGCCAAGGAACAAGTGGCCTGACAGCGCATGGCTGCCAGGCTCATATGTCGGTTCAAGCGAAGTCAAAAGGCCCCTCGAAACGGCCTATTGGCACCCAGTGGGTAATAAGACCGGTGTCGGCCTTCCAGTGGTGCAGCAACAGCGCGGGAGGCTCGACATAGGAAGCGTCGGCAGCATCCGGGCGCAGTTGCAAGGCAATGGCCGTCGTCGTGCTCGGGGCCGTGCACATCAGCGTGCCGCCAAAGCGCAGCTGCATGAAACGATGAATATGACCGCAGACGATTCGCTCGACAGCCGGGTATCTGGAGACCACCCCGGCCAGCCGCTCGCCCCTTTCACAGCGATAGGCGTCGATGCAGTGAATGCCACTTGAAAACGGCGGCTGATGCATCATGATCAACGTCGGTTTGTCAGGCTCCAGCGCCAGTGTACGATCCAGCCATTGGGTGGCGGTATCGGTCATGTCGCCGTGGTGCTGGTCGGGCACGCTGATATCCAGCCCGATGATGCGCATCGGCGCGGAACCCGAGTCGACGAAGCTGCAGTCTTCCTCATTGATGAAGTAATCGTGCTCCGGGAAGGCACTACGCAGGTTCTGCCGATGATCATGGTTGCCCGGTATCATCAAAAGCCTCTGGCGCAGCGGCTGCAGCAGCTCTCGGGCCATTGCGTACTTCTCGGGTCGCCCCTCGTCCACCAGATCACCGCTGAACAGGATCAGATCAGGTGGCGGATCCAGGGCGTTTATCGTGTCGACGGCAGCCGCCAGCATTGCATTCGAATCGACAACGCCTTGATAGAGTAGCCCTCTGGGTCGTACATGCGTGTCAGAAATGTGCGCTATCAGCATTCCATTACCTCAATCGTGACCAGGTCGCTTGTCCACTAGTACAGCGAACCTGCAACGACCGGGCCAGACTTCGCCCCGGCCATTACTGAAGCGCGGCAGCGATTGAGAACACCGCAGTCTTTAAACCTCGGGAAACACTGGTTCTCCCAGATTGAGCATGAGCCGATTGGCCCACGCGAATATCGAGATGGCGTAAATCAGGTCCAGCACCTGTGCATCGTCCAGCCCTTGCTCGCGCAGTGCATTGATGTGCCCGGCGTTCAGCGAGGCCGGTTCGAGCGTCAGGTCGATGGCGAACTGCACGATGGCTTTTTCACGCGCGGTCGTACCTGCCGTATGGGGGTCGGCAAATACCTGGGCGATAACATCATTGCGCTTGGCCAGTTGTTCGAAGCGTTGCGCGTGCACTGACGCGCAATAGACGCAGCGGTTGATTCGTGACACAACGGTGCTCGCCAGTTCCCGTTCGGCGCGCGACAGGCCACCCGGTGCGTACATGATCGCGTTGAACGCCTGTGAACGCTGGCGAAGGATGTCTGGGTGATGTGCCAGGGTCAGGTAATAATCCGAGGTCTTGGCCTGAGGATGGCTTTCTTCAAGCACCGCAACCTGCCCGGCGGTCGCGCTGTTCAGGTCCACGGTTGGCAGCCAGGCTTTCCAGCCCAGTACCTGATTGGTGAAACCCTCAATTTCAATCAGTTCGCTCATCAGGCTGCTCCGGCAGACTTTAACGCATCCAGCCCTGCGGCCAGACGCACTTGATAGGACAGGAATGTGCGATCAGTTGTGCCAGCACTACGATTTCAGCGGTGCTCAGGCCCTGATGTTGCAATACCTGCAAGGCGCTTTGATCACCGTGTACCGGAGACTCGATCAGGGTGCGGGTAAAGCGCAGGATCGCAGCCAGGCGCGGGTCCTCCAGCAGGTCGATTCGGCTGGCGCTCACATCGGCCAGTACGCTTGCCTGCGCGCCAGTCGCCTGCAATTGCGAAAGATAATGCTCGCTGAGGATCGGTTGCAGACTCAGCAGGGTCGCGTAATAGGCAACCCAGAGACGCTCGTTCAACGACAGGTTGTGCTCCAGCGTCGGGGCAAAAAACAAATCCTGACTACCCTGGGTGGCCAGTGCGACCTTGTCCCGCGCATGCCGAATTGCATGCAACGGGCTGGCTGGCGCGATGCCCAACAGGCTATCCAGAGTGTCCGGAGGCGTCGAATGTTCAGTGGTCGATGTCATGACAGGTCCTGCAATGCTGTGGTTGCATGCGCGCAGCCGCTTCAAGAAGCTGCGCGGGAATGAAAGGAGATCAAGGCTGCTCGGTAACCATGGTTGCCGCCGTGCGGTCACTGACCAGCGGCTCGACCTTCAGGCCTTTGCGCGCCGCCCAGATGTTCTGGTAGTGGAACAGCGGGATGATGCCGACGTCGTCGCTGACCACCTGAACCGAGTCCTGAAGAATCTTGAGCCGTTTGGCCTCGTCGAATTCGGCGGTCGAATCAGCCAGTGCCTTGTCTACCAGCGGATTGCTGTAATGCCCCCAGTTGGACGCGCCCTGCCCCTTGCTGCTGTCGACCGTGGTCAGAATGTTGGTCAGGGCATATGCCGCTTCGCCAGTCCCGTTGCCCCAGGCAATCACACTGATCGCCAGTTCATTCTTGTTGGCCTTGCCCGCGTACACAGCCCACGGCAATACCTCCAGCTGGACCTTGACGCCGATCCGCGTCCAGAATTGCGCCACCGCCTGCATGACCTCCGGTGCCTGCGGATAACGGTCGCCTGGCACATGCACAGTCAGTTGGAAGCCTTCGGGAAATCCTGCCTGCGCCAGCAGATCCTTGGCCTGTTTGACGTCATAGGGAATGTTCTTGATCTGCGGGTTGTAACCGAACGTATTGGCCGGCATCCATTGGTTGGCCTCGGTGACGGTGCCTTGCATGATGCGTTCGTTGATGGCCGGGCGGTTGATCGCCAGGGACAACGCCTTGCGCACCCGCACATCCAGCAGCGGGTTTTCGGCCAGCGGCTTGCCTGCGTTGTCACGAATGAACTCATTCGGCCCGGGACGGAAGCTCGGTTGAATGATCAGCGCATGCAAGCCCTGATAGGCGAAGACATTGACACTCGGCGTTTTGCGCAGGCGCTCCACATCGGTGGGCGACACCTTGTCGATCACGTCCACATCACCCGCCAGCAAAGCCGCAGTACGGTTGGCGGCGTTGGCGATGAAGCGAAAATCAACCTTGTCCCAGGTTGGTTTCACGCCCCAGTAGCTGTCGTTACGGGCAAAGATCGTGCGATCACCAGGCACGAATGAGACAAACCGGTAAGGGCCGGTGCCGATCATGGCCTTGCCCGAGTTGTAATCGGCGCTGCTGGCGGTCGCACCTGCATGGCGGCTGACAATGTAGATCGAATCGACGTCCGGCAGCAGGTTGGCATTGGGCAGACGAGTCTTGATGATCAGCGTGTGCTCATCCTTGGCCTTGACCGATTCAACGGTGCGCATGGCACCTGCATAAGACGCGACACTGCCGGGTACGCTGCGGGCGCGCTCGAAGGAGAAGACCAGATCGTCGGCGGTCAGCGGCGTGCCGTCCTGCCATTTCACGTCATCGCGCAGGGCAAATTCCCAAGTGGTGTCGTCCACGACCTTCCAGCTTTTGGCGAGGCCCGGCAGGGTCTTGTCATCGCGGCGGCTGACCAGCGATTCAAAGGCATGCAGCGCCACCGAACGGTCGCCGGCATAGTTGTTGAGCTGCGGATCGAGCGACGATACCGGGTCGGCATAACCGATACGCAAGTCCTGCGCCGAGACACTGCCAGCGGCCAGAACGAGGGCCGACGCTAACAACGAACGAACGAGTGGTTTCATAGGTGATTCCTTAAACGCAATGGCAGAGGGTGACGAGCTTCAGGCGCTCGTTCAGCGTTGATCATTCAAATGGCACGCGCTCTGGTGGTTCGGCGAAACCTCCCTCAGCGCTGGAACTTCCTCGCGGCAGCGCGCCATGGCGTGCGGACAGCGAGGGTGGAAATGACACCCGGTTGGCGGGTTCAGCGGGCTGGGGATTTCCCCTTTGATCGCGTCATAACGGGTACTGCGGATATCAAATCGCGGGATCTGCGCCAGCAGGGCCTGGGTATACGGGTGATTGGCACGCGCAAACAGGTCATCGACCGATGCGGTCTCGACCACACGGCCCAGGTACATCACGACCACGCGGTCGCACAGATGCTCGACCACGCCCAGGTCATGACTGATAAACAGATAGGCCAGGCCCAGCTCGTCGCGCAGGTCCATGAACAGGTTGAGAATCTGGGCCTGAATCGACACGTCCAGCGCTGCTACCGACTCGTCGCATACCAACAGTTCCGGCTGCACCGCCAGCGCACGGGCAATGCCGATGCGCTGACGCTGACCGCCGCTGAATTGATGCGGATAACGCTGGCGCAACTGCGGGCTGAGCCCGGCACGTTGCAACTGGGCACTGACGTAATCATCAGCCCCTTTGCGGTCGGTCAGGCCATGCAGCAGCGCGCCCTCCCCGACGATACGGTCGACCCGCAGGCGCGGGTTGAGGCTTGACGACGGGTCCTGAAAAATCATCTGCACTTTCAGGCGCAGCGCCTTGCGCTCCTGCGTCGTCAGGCTGTCGAGCGGCTTGCCGTCCACCGATGCGATACCTGACGAGACCGGCAGCAGCCCGGCGACCATGCGCCCAAGGGTCGATTTGCCACAGCCCGACTCGCCCACCAGCCCGACCACCTCGCCACGCATTATCCGCAGGTCGACTCGGTCCACCGCATGGGTCACCGGTTTCGGACGGGTCAGGTGCAGTCGCTGCAGCAGCCCTTGAAGAGAGTGTTCAGCCACTGGTTTGCCGAAGGTCTTGCTGACCTGGTGCAGCTCGATAAGGGGAATCAGATCACTGGGCATCGGCAGCTCCCGGATGAAAGCAGCGAACCGTCTGGCCCGGTCCCGCCTCGTGGGGTTCGGGGTCGCTCTGTACACATATCTGCGACGCTCTGGAGCAGCGCGCCGCAAAGGCGCAGCCGGCAGGCATAGACAGAAGGTCCGGCGCCATGCCGGGTATCTGACGCAGGCGCTGGCCACGCTTGTTGCGACTTGGCAGGCTGTCGATCAGCCCCTGTGTATAAGGATGTTGCGGGCGATCCAGCACCTCGGCGACCGGGCCTTGTTCGACAATGCGTCCGGCGTACATCACTGCCACGTCATCAGCCAGCCCGGCAATCACGGAAAGATCATGGGTGATCCAGATCAGTGAGGTGCCCTGCTCACGTACCAGCTTCTGCACCTCACTGAGAATTTGCGCCTGAATGGTGACGTCCAGCGCAGTGGTTGGCTCATCGGCAATGATCAGGTCCGGGGCGTGCAGCAGCGCGATGGCAATCGCCACTCGCTGGCGCATGCCGCCAGACAGTTGATGCGGGTAGGCGCGCAGCCGTTCTTCAGGGCTGGCGATGCCCATCAGCGCCAGAGTACGACTGGCATGCTCACGGGCCTCTCGCCTGCCGAGCGGGCTATGCGCGCGCACCGCTTCGATCATTTGCGTGTCGACCCGCAGCACCGGGTTGAGGGTCATCATCGGGTCCTGAAAAATCATCGCCACCCGGTTGCCCTGAATGCCGCGCAGTTGCGAGGCAGACAGTTTGGTCAGATCACGCCCTTTGAACAGCACCTGCCCGCCACTGATGCGCCCTGGCTCATCGACAAGGCCGAGAATCGAAAACCCGGTGACCGATTTGCCCGAACCCGACTCACCAACCAGGCCGAGAATACGCCCCGGCTGCACGCTCAAGGACACATCACGCACCGCTGGCAGCACGCCTGCGCGGGTATGGAACGAAGTGCACAGACCACGCACATCAAGGGTTGGCTGTGCTGACACCTCAGGCTGGCTCATCGCTGCAACCTCGGGGGGTTGAGAACATCACGCAGACGGTCACCGACCAGATTGATCGCCACAATGGTGATCAACAGTGCCAGCCCCGGAAACAGGCTGATCCAGTATTCATTACTGAGCATGTACTGAAAGCCGTTGGCAATCAGCAGCCCCAGTGAAGGCTCGGTCACCGGCACACCCAGACCGAGAAACGACAGGGTCGCTTCCAGGGTAATGGCGCGGGCGATTTGCAGCGCGCCGATCACGATCAGCGGCGGCAGGCAGTTGGGCAGAATGTGGCCGATCACAATGCGCAGCGGACCAACGCCCTGCCCGCGCGCTGCATCGACGTATTCGCGACGACTTTCGGTTAGCGCCTGACCACGCGCTGTACGGGCGTAATAGGCCCATTCAAGCACTATCAGGGTAAGCATCACGTTGCCGACGCCCTTGCCCATCCAGGCGAGAATCATCAGCGCCATGAGAATGACCGGGAATGACAGCAGCAAGTCGACCAGACGCATCAGCAAGGCATCGACCCAGCCGCCGACATACGCAGATACAAGCCCCAACAACGTGCCGATCACTGCCGCAATCAGCGCCGAGCCAATGCCGACCCACAGGCTGATGCGCAGGCCATAGATAATCGCCGAGACCAGATCGCGACCCTGTCCGTCGGTGCCCAGCCAATAGGTATAGCCGCTGTCCATATTGAGGCTGCCTGGCGGCATTCGCGCATCCATCACGTTGAGCTGCATCAGGTCGTAGGGGTTCTGCACCACGATCCAGGGTGCCAGGACAGCCACCAGCACAATGACCAAAAGGACCATCAGGCCTGTCACCGCAGTCGGTGAGCTGAAGAACTCGGTCAGCACCCGCCGCCATGGCGATTGAGCCTGCAACAGCGTGCTGCCGATCGGGGCTTTTTCAATGACATTCATCGGGAGGCCTCGATGCGTACGCGTGGGTCCAGCAGGTAATACAGGCCATCCACGATCAGGTTGAGCACCACGAAAATCACCACGACCACCATCAGGTAAGCGACCACCACCGGGCGATCAAGCATGTTGATGCTGTCGAGGATCAGCTTGCCGGCACCGGGCCAGGCAAAAATGCTCTCGGTTACCACGGCGTAGGCGATAGTCGAACCCAGTTCCATGGCCAGCACCGTCACCACCGGGATCATGGTGTTGCGCATGACGTGCATGCACATCACACGCATCGGCGAAAGGCCCTTGGCCCGGGCGAATTTGACGAATTCCTGAGGCAGCACCTCACGCACTCCGGCACGGGTCAGGCGCAGCACCAGCGAAATCTTGAACAGCGCCAGGTTCAGCGCAGGCAGTAGCAGATGTTGCAAACCGTCCAGCGTCAGCCATGACCATTGCACACCCAGCCATTCACGGGTTTCGCCCCGACCGCTGGCCGGCAGCCAGCCCAGCGTGATCGAGAACAGCATGATCATCATCAATGCCACCCAGAACGCCGGCAGCGAAAAAGCGACGATGCTGGCCGCCATCATCAGCCGGGAAAGCGGGTGCTCGGGGTACATACCAGCGAACATGCCCAACGGCACACCGATGACTACGGCCAGAAACAAGGCGCTGAACGCCAGCTCAAAGGTCGCGGGCAAGCGCTGCAGAATCAGGCGCATTGCATCTTCGTGGTACACAAAACTTTGCCCAAGATTGCCGTGAACCGCGCCTTTGAGAAAAATCAGGTACTGCTGCCACAGCGGCTGATCCAGCCCCAGATGAGCGATGGCCTGCAGACGTTCGGCCTGATTGAGGTCTTCACCAACCAGAATATTCATCGGATTACCGATGGCGTTGAGGCCGACGAACACCACCACGGTCATCAACAGAATGACCAGCAACGACTGAGTGAGCCTGCGCAACGCCCAGCCGATCATTGGCGCAGCTCTTCGGCGGTCGGCTGGCTGGCCACCCACTCATCGCCCAGCAGCTCCGGTTCGGCGTAATCGAGCATGGTGTCGAAATGCAGCGCGATGTCCTCATTGAACAGCTGCCCGACCAAGGCATGGGCCAGACGCTTGGAGCCTTCGCTGATGGCAGGAATATCCCCGGACACCGCGCCATAGCTCAGCGCTGCCGGGTAACTGAAGCAATGGATATGGTTCAGCCCCGGACAGGCGCCGGGGGTCTTTTCCTGAAACTCGAAACAATTGCCCAAATCTGGCAGCACCGCCAGTTCGCTGTCGGTTTCGCCTTGCGGCGCTTCGAAACGATCCTGCCAGACGCGAATCTGCGACGAAAACGGGGCAAATTCAGGGCGCTGCCGGAAGTCGGTACGAAACCCGGTGGCAAACACCACAAAATCGGCCTCGATACGCGCTTTGGGCGTGTTCAGCCACACGCCGCCAGCCGGGTTCTGTTCGACTGAAAGCACCGGGCTGTCGAGCATGAAGCGGGCTTTGCCCGAACCAGAAACTCTGAGCGTACTGCCGCGTGGCGGTGGCACTTGCTGAGTGTTCAGGTAGTGGCGAATGCGCCATTTCCAGATATCCGGCAGGCGCCAATAACCGTGAACCATGCCCGGGTTACCGACCCCCTTGCCTTTGTTGATGCGAGGCAGCTCGGCGCGCCGGATGAGCAGGTCAACCCGCGTTGCGCCCGCTTCAAGCGCAGTGGCGGCGCTGTCCATGGCCGATGCGCCACCGCCAATGACTGCCACACGTTTGCCGGTGAACCAGCCATCCTGCAGGCCCGCCGCCGAATGCGTCCACAAATGCTCCGGCAACTGCCGGGCAAAATCCGGCACCCAGGGGCCGCCCAGACCGTCACGGCCCGTGGCGAGCACCACATGCCGGGCCAGCAGGAATTGCGTTTGCACAGGCGTCACGATATCCAGTTCGATCAGGCCGTCCGCTCTGGGTGCGACCCGGCTCACCCGGTGTTCGTTGCGTACGTCCAGCGCCAGCACCTTGCGATACCAACGCAAGTATTCGGCCCATTGCAGGCGTGGAATCTTGTCCAGTAATGCCCAGCCGTCGATACCGAATTGCGCTTCGTACCAGGCGCGGAACGTCAGCGCCGGCAGCCCCAGCGCCGGTCCGGTCAGTTGCTTTGGCGAACGCAGGGTTTCCATTCGCGCGGTGGTTGCCCAAGGGCCTTCGAAACCGGCCGGGGACTGATCGAAAATCACCGCCGCCACGCCGAGGTTGCGCAGTTCTGCGGCCAGAGCAAGACCGGCCATGCCACCGCCGATGATCGCCACATCAAGCACTGCCTGCCCGGCGCTCACCCTGGCTTTGACCCAGGGCCTGGCGGGCAGGTCCAGCCAGGCCAGATCCTGCTGCAAACGAGCTTCCAGGGCCGCCAGACCAGCGGGTGCATTTACATCTGACATTAATCGGTACTCGAAAAAATGTTCGGGCCACAAGCCCAAGCGGTGACTCAAACACTTCAAGAATCATTCCAATGTCGCATTAAATGAATTCTTTAAGCCTTTGAATGCTTAATTCGAATAGTAAGAGGCGCTTTTTATTCTCGCAATGCGCAAAAAAGCATATTGATATTCCTTAATGGAATTTTAACGGGCTCTGCGTGCGGTGCCGTGGAGCGTCACGACACGCATTGCACCTTACGCTCACTCGGCATAAATGCTCTGCAACAGGGCATCGTGCGCGCTGGCTTCGTGCATGATCATTGCCGGCAACAGGGTTTTTGCGCTGTCGGCAATCTCATCGATCAGCGCGCTTGCCACATCGGACAACGGGCTGGCGAAGGCTGAAATCAGACCGAAGAAAAACGGGATGTTGCAGGCGATCGGCCGGACCACTACACCTTGCAACGGCACGCCGATAGCGGTGAACGGATCGACCAGCGCAATGCCCAGCCCGACTCTGGCCATTTGCATGGCGATCAGGGACGTATTGGTGTCAAGCATGCGCGGCGGCTGACCGCCCGCGTCCTGAAACGCCTTGTCGATGCGTCGACGAAAGCGATACGGGTTGGCCATGGTGATCAGCGTTTGCTGACGCAGCAGCCCCATCGACAGCACTTCATGGGTGGCCAGCGCAGAATCGGCAGGCAATACCGCCACGCAAGGCGCTTCGCCGATCCAGTGGATTTCCAGGCCGCGATGCTCCAGCGGCAGGCTTACCGCGCCCAGGTCCATGGTTTTCGACAACACGGCCTGAACCACATTCTCCGGGGACATGCTCTGCAACTGGATCTGTTGCGGACGCAGATGTTCAGGCAAGCGCGACAAGGCCGTGGGCAGCAAGCCAGCCGCCAGGGCCGAGATCGCCACCAGCTTGATCTGGTGATTTTCTTCCTGGGCAATATGCTGCGCACGTTGGCGGATATTCCGCACGCCCAGCAGCGCGCTCTCCACTTCGCCATACATCATGAACGCCTTGTGGGTAGGCGTGACCTTCGGCCCGCTGCGCTCGAACAAGGCAAAGCCTAATTCCTGCTCAAGCTCCTGAATAGCCCGTGTAACCGATGGCTGAGAACGGCCAAGCATTTTCCCGGCAGCAGTGACACTGCCTGCCGACATGACCGCCGCGAAGGCTTCGAGCTGACGCAAATCCATAAGCATGCCTTGATCGATACATAGCCAATGAGGAAGCGCGACGCAATGCGCCCTCTGTTCAAAGCGCGAAAGTCTACACGCTGATGGAGCACTGGGTGAATGAACACCTCACCCGGCGATCATTACCCGGTTTCGGCCTTGTTGTTTGCCCAGATAAAGCGACGTGTCGGCACGATTGAGGGTTATCTGAAAGGTCTCGCCCGCGGCAAGGGTTGCCATGGCAAGGGTTGCGGTGACCGCAATGCTGCGTTCATCGATCTGACCGGCCTCTTCAGCAATACGCCGCCAGATGCGCTCCGCCACTCGAAGTGCATCATCGGGCGCGGTGTCCGGCATGAGCACCAGAAATTCCTCACCGCCCCAACGGGCAGCCATATCGCTGTTGCGCACGCTTGAACTGATGACTTCGGCCACCCGCTGCAACACCGCGTCACCGGTCTCATGCCCGTGGAGATCATTGATCTGTTTGAAATGGTCGATGTCGAGCAGGATCAGTGAAGCCGAGAACCCCTGACGCCTTGCCTCCAGCTCGCGTATGCGATGCAGGACTCTCCTGCGCGTATAAAGATTGGTCAGGCTGTCGCGGTTGGCAATATGAAACAGGCTCAGTTGCATCGACGACGTGAAACGTACCGAGAGTGCGGTGGCATAAATCGACAGTACAGTGGCCACCAGCGCATTGACGATACCGAACGCATCAAGCACGTTCTGGCTAAGGCCTGATTCCTGGCCCATGTGCCGGCGAAAGGCGAAGCATCCGACCAGCGACAGGAGTATCGCCAGGCTATAGGCAATGCGTCTGATAGCGACCAGTTGAAAGGTAAAGGCAATGATCGGGATCACGCAGAACAGGTAAAAGCTGAAGTTGCTTTCCCAGCCCAACTCCCATGTCGCGAGCAGTGCATGGCCGATGATTTCCAGACACATCAGTTGTCCGGCCTGGCGATAGCGCTGTCTGCGGATCAGGTAAAGGCAGTTGATGTAGAGCAGCGTGCTGACGATGTTCGCTACCCACAGGACCTTCATGCCCAGCCCCAGGAACACCATCAGCAAGACACAGTGAATGCCCAGCGCGACATACACGATCGGAGTGATGTGTTTCCAGAACTGGATAGCCGTCTCCTTGAATAGCTGGGTGCGGTCTTCCGTCGGGAGGGTCATCATCACGTTATCTCGAAATGCAGGTGGAATATGACCATGAGCGTGGGGTGAAGATCATGATGTGTTGTCGGCCTGAACCGACGCTGCTTGATACGGCGGCTCGATAATATGTTGGTTTGCACAGCGCAAACGCCGTGGCATGTGCCGAAGGAGTCAAATGGACATCACTGATGGCAAGTAGTGCAATTAGATGCCTGATTTTCCTGAACCACTGGCAGCAGGCACGGGCCTGCACATCAGGCTCGTTGGCGAGATCGGTAAGGGATGACGGCTTTTCTTCAATTTGCAGTAGCGATCCCGGTGTTCTGGAAATACTATCGGGACCGGACATTGTGTTGATCGCGCTGCGCCCATCAGCCCGCCAACACGCAGGCAGCCCTGAATGATTCAGAAGGAAGCGTACCGATGGAACGTCTCACTGCAAAAGACTTTGCCCCTGAATTGCTTGATCTTTACGACTACTACGCGCACGACCGGATCAATCGACGCGAGTTTCTCGATCGGGCTGCGCTGTTCACCTTCGGCGGCCTGACCGCCAGCGCGCTGCTCGCTTCCCTCAGCCCCAACTACGCGCTGGCCGAACAGGTGGAATTCACCGATCCGGATATCGTTGCCGAGTTATGTGTCCTACCCCTCACCCAAGGGGCATGGTCAGGTTCGTGGCTATCTGGTTCGCCCGGCAAAAGCCACCGGCAAAGTACCGGCAGTGGTCGTGGTGCATGAAAACCGCGGTTTGAACCCCTATATCGAAGACGTTGCCCGCCGTGTGGCCAAAGCCGGTTTCATCGCGCTGGCACCTGATGGCCTGTCCTCGGTCGGCGGCTATCCTGGCAATGACGACAAGGGCCGGGAGCTTCAGCAGACCGTTAACCCGGAAAAGCTCATGAACGATTTCTTCGCTGCCATCGAGTGGCTGATGAAGCATGACGCGAGCACCGGCAAGGTCGGCATCACCGGTTTCTGTTATGGCGGCGGCGTGGCCAACGCTGCCGCCGTGGCGTACCCGGAACTGGGCGCTGCCGTATCGTTCTATGGCCGCCAGCCCAACGCCGAAGACGTGGTGAAGATCAAGGTGCCGGTCATGATTCACTACGGCGAACTGGACACCCGCATCAACGAAGGATGGCCCGCGTACGAGAAAGCCCTGAAAGCGGCTGGCACGACGTACGAAACGTACATCTATCCGGGCGCCAACCACGGCTTCCACAATGACTCCACCCCGCGTTACGACGAAGCCGCGGCCAAACTGGCCTGGGACCGCACATTGGGGTGGTTCAACAAGTACCTGGTTTAAGTTCTGGCCGAACGGCGCGGCACGGATCTGTGACGCGCAGCATCACGCAAGGCATTCCCACGCAGGAGCGTGAGGAACGATAGTTTTGTAACTATCGTGCCCATGCTCCGCGTGGGCATGCCGTTCTGGACGCTCTGCGTCCTCTCTATAGCGCCCTCACCCGTTCCAGCAGTACCTGTAGTGGATGCTGCACCACTTTGCCATCCTGGCGCTTGACCTGGCTGCGGCATGAGTAGCCATCGGCGACCAGTCGACCATCAACGCCATGCCGGGCCACCAGCGGCTGCCAGGACTGACGATAGATGGTGTCGCTGTTTTTTGCGTTTCGGGTTTCATGCCCATAAGTGCCGGACATACCACAGCAACCGCTGGCCAGCACATCAAGCCTGAGCCCGGCGCGAGCGAAGGCTTTCTGCCAAAGGCCGACACTGGCGGGCTCGTTGGTCTTTTCAGTGCAATGCGGCAGGAAGTAATACGTCTCACCTGACGGAGCGTCACACTGCTCCTCAAGCGCAGAAGCCAGCCATTCCTGCGGCAGCATGACGGTCGGTACGCTCTCGCTGCCCAGCGTCTTGCTGTACTCCTGGCGATAGACCAGGGTCATGGCCGGGTCCAGACCGATCAGCGGAATGCCATACCCTGCCAGCTTGACAAGCGACTGGCTGTTGAAACTGGCAGCCTCCTCGAACGCGGCCAGAAAACCCTGCACGTGCAGCGGCTTGCCGTTGGGTGCGAACGGTGCGAGATAAACCTGATAACCCATGCGCGAGATCAGCTCCAGCCAGTCTGCTGCCAGCGGGGTTTCAAAGTATCGGGTGAACGCATCCTGAACCAGCACCACCGTACGTTTGCGCTCCTGCTCGCTCAACGCGGCCAGACGCTGCGGCGTGGCAATGCCGACATTCCAGCGGGCGCAGGCCGCGCGAAAGTCCATCAGGCTGAGCAATGGGCTGTCGACCATACCGGCGACATGCTCAAGCAGGTAACGCACCGGTTTTGCGCCCATGATCGCGTTATACAGCTTCGGAAAGCGCGCCAGGTGCGGAATGCTGAACTCCAGCGAGCCAATCAGGTAATCCTTGATCGGGCGCAGGTAGCGGCTGTGGTACAGCTCCAGAAAACGCGAACGGAACTCAGGCACGTTGACCTTGACCGGGCACTGCCCCGCGCAGGACTTGCAGGCCAGACAACCGGCCATGGCATCGTAGACTTCATGAGAGAAATCCTTCTGCCCCGCAACTCTGGCGACGCTGTTGACGGTTCGCTCGGCAAGGCTTTTCAGCACATTGGCACTGCGCGCCCTGGCGCTGGCGGTGAGGACATTGACGTCCTGCTCGCCTTGCAGACGCAGCCATTCCCGGACCAGCGAAGCGCGGCCCTTGGGTGAGTGAATGCGGTCACGCGTGGCTTTCCATGATGGACACATGGCATCGTCGGTGTCGTAGTTGTAACAGGCACCGTTGCCATTACAGTGCAGCGCGCTGTCGTAGCTCTGCCAGACCCGTTCATCGATAGTGCGATCCAGATCACCGCGCAACGTCACTTCATCCACCAGCGTCAAGCGTGATTCCGGCACCGTCGCAGGCGTGGCGATCTTGCCGGGGTTCAGCTGGTTGAACGGGTCGCAGGCAGCCTTAAGGGCCTGCAATGCAGGGTACAACTCGCCGAAATACTCAGGCACGTATTGCGAGCGCAGGCCCTTGCCATGCTCGCCCCACAGCAGCCCGCCGTAGCGCTTGGTCAGCGCGGCGACGGCGTCGGATATTGGCCGAATCAATGCCGCCTGCGCCGGGTCTTTCATGTCCAGTATCGGTCGCACGTGCAGCACGCCTGCATCAACATGGCCAAACATGCCGTATTGCAGGCCGTAGCTGTCCAGCAGCGCCCGAAACTCCTGAATGTAGTCGGCGAGGTTTTCCGGTGGAACAGCCGTGTCTTCGACGCTTCACCCTTGACGTTGCCGAGCAGCCCCACCGAGCGCTTGCGCATGGCGTAGACGCGGTTTACTGCAGCGCTGCCGGTTGCCAGGGTATGGCCTAGGCGCACCACCGAGGTGTCTTTTTGCAGATGAGCGACGAATGCATGGACGCGCTGTTCGACTTCGTCCAGTTCATCACCACTGAACTCGATCAGGTTGATGCCCAGAGTCGGCGTCGCCGGGTCCTGCGGGAAATACTCGGCCACACCGTGCCAGACGATATCCTGCATGGCCAGCATCAGCACTTTGGAGTCCACGGTCTCGATGGACAGCGGCTTGTGCGCCATCAACGCCTTGGCATCCCGCAGAGCGTCCATGAAACCGGCATAACGAACGTTGACCAGAATCGAATGTTTGGGGATCGGCAGTACGTTCAGCCTGGCTTCGACGATAAACCCCAGCGATCCTTCGGAACCGCAGAGTACGCTGTTGAGGTTGAAACGGCCGTCTTCCTCACGCAAGTGCGCAAGATCGTAACCGGTCAGGCAACGGTTGAGCGGCGGAAAAACGTCCTTGATCAATTGCTCCTGCGTATCGGCGATCTGCTGCGCACAGCGATACACATCGCCAGCACGGTCAACACGCGCTTGCTCGCTGGTCAGCTGCTCAGCGCTGAATGCCTGACTGTTGACGTACGAACCACCGAGCAGCACGGTCGTCAGTTCCAGCACATGGTCACGGGTCTTGCCGTAGGTGCAACTGCCCTGCCCGCTGGCGTCGGTGTTGATCATGCCGCCAATCGTGGCGCGGTTGGAGGTCGACAGTTCCGGCGCGAAAAACAGCCCGTGCGGCTTCAGCGCTGCGTTGAGCTGGTCCTTGACCACGCCGGTCTGCACCCGCACCCAGCGTTCCTCGACGTTGATTTCAAGGATATTGTTCATGTGCCGCGACAGGTCGACCACCACGCCGTCGGTCAACGACTGCCCATTGGTCCCTGTGCCACCACCACGCGGGGTCAGCACCACCTGCTTGTGCTCGGGCCGCGCTGCCAGGCGGGCGACAATTGCCACATCATGGCTGTCCATCGGGAACACCGCAGCCTGCGGCAGGCGCTGGTAGATGGAGTTGTCAGTGGCCAGCACAGTACGCGAGCCGAGGTCCCTGGCTATTTCGCCGCGAAAGCCGCCCTCCACCAGGGCATTGAGGAAACGGTCATAGTGACCGACCTGCTCGGAGGTCGGTTTCAACAGCGCAATCATGGTGGTCTTCCTGGCTGGCTAGGCGTTTTATATGCAAAGCACGTATGCTTCGAAACGCTCGTATGCATGGCGTTATCAACGGTTATCGTGATTCTCCGGCGTGTCACGCTTCAGTGCAAACGTAAAAGATGCCGTTTTTCCATGAGTTTTATGAATGAACACCAGAAGACTGACGCCCTCCATGTCTTTATTGCTCGCTTTCGAGGCGGCCGCGCGGCATGGCAGCTTTACCAAAGCCGCAGACGAACTGGCCTTGACCCAGAGCGCCGTCAGCCGCCAGGTGCAGGCGCTGGAAGCCCAACTGGAAGTCGAGCTGTTCAAGCGCGATGGCAGACGTATCGAACTGACCACGGCCGGTGCCTTGTACCAGCATGAGCTGGCCGCGGCGCTGGGCCGTATTCGCAGTGCAACCCTGCAAACCATTGCGCACAAGGCGGAAGGCGGCACGCTGCACCTGGCCGTGCTGCCCACCTTCGGCTCCAAATGGCTGCTGCCGCGGATGAATGATTTTTACACCCGGCATCCGGGCTATGTGGTGCATATCCACTCACGCATCGTGCATGCCGACCTGACGCCGGCAGCCAGCGAAATGAACGCGATCATCTGTGCGGGTAACGGCAACTGGCCCGGTTACATCGCCCACCCGCTGGTCAGCGAAAAACTGGTGGTCATTGCCAGCCCTGCTGCGCTTTTCGGCTACCAGACGATCACCCCGGCGCAGGTGGCCCAGCATTCGTTGCTGAACGTGGTATCGCGGCCCAATGCCTGGTCGGACTGGTTCGACAGTAATCGGCTGGACCACCACATCATGCGCCCCGGCCCGAGTTTCGAACTGACCTCGCACCTGATCCAGGCTGTGGCGGCGGGCATCGGTATCGCACTGGTACCGCGCATTCTGGTGCAGGACGAAATCAACAGCGGCGAACTGGTCACCCTGTTCGAACCGCTGGACAGCGGGCGCAATTACTACCTGGCGTACGCGACGCGCTTTCAGAACCTGCCATCGCTGTGCGTGTTCAGGGACTGGCTGCTATCGACGCCGTTTCCCGACCCTTTGTAAACCTGCCCGCAACAGGAGCCACTGTGCGTATCGAGCCCCTTCCGCCGCTGCAGAACCTGATCGCTTTCGAAGCTGCCGTCCGGCATGGCAGCTTCACGCGTGCCGCCACCGAACTGAATCTGACTCAAAGCGCGATCAGCCGTCAGGTCGCGCAACTGGAGGAATTTCTCGGCCGCGCGCTGTTTCGTCGCGAGCACAAGCGCATTCACCTGACGGTTGCCGGGCAGGTTTACGCCGAGCAGATCCAGCGCGTGCTGACCCTGTGTGCAGAGGCCACGGCACAAGTCATTACCCATAGCGGCGAACAACAACTGACGCTGGCGTGGTCCAGCGGCGTGGCCGCACTGTGGCTGGGCCCTTTGCTGGGACGCTATCGCGATGCCTTCCCCGCCGTGGATATCCGCCTGCGAGTGGTCGACGGGCTGGACTCGCTGATTCGCGCGGAATTCGATCTGGCGCTGTATTTCCTGCGCGAAACATCACCAACGAGCCTCGACAGTCGTTTGCTGTTCGCCGAATCGGTAAATGCCTACTGCTCGCCAGACTACCTGAATGGCCAGCTGCTGGAACCAGCACAGTTGCTGGACCACTGCCTGCTGATGCTGGAAGACGGGCAACGCCAGTGGCTGTCCTGGGGAGACTGGTTCGGCCGTCAGGGCGTTGATGCGTCGCTGATCCGCAAGCGCATGACCGTCAACCTGTACCCTGTGCTGGTCGACCTGGCTGTCGCCGGGCACGGTATCGTGCTTGGCTGGCAACCGATGATTGACCGTCACGTGCAGTCCGGTGCGCTGGTGCCGGCCTGCCAGAAAAGTGTGGGTGCAATAGGCGGCTATTACCTGCTGCCCCCCAGCGGCAAGACGCCCCGGCGCGCTGCGCGAGCGTTCGAGAAATGGCTGACAGATGAAATAGCCACGCTGACACCCTGCCCCTGACGCTTGCATGCGTCTGGCGCATGCAAACCTGCGCAATAAGCGTTTTCTTAAAATCGGCCCAACACCTACTCTCGACTGAAACGGGCAAAAAGACCTGACTCAGCCGCACTTACATCAACCCTGCCCCCTAATCAATGCAGCCACTGCAGGGGGCCTCCCTGCGTGTATCGCATGCAGGAGCTTATCCAGTGAGCACATTACGATCCTCTGCTTCACGCACCCATGAACAAAAGGCACGCCGCGCGGTGACCGCTACGGTGATCGGCAATGGCCTGGAATGGTTTGATTTCACGGTCTACAGCTTCTTCTCGGTGATCATTGCCAAAGTGTTCTTCCCCACCGGCAGCGAGCTGACCTCTTACCTGTTGGCGCTGGCGACCTTCGGGGTCGGCTTCTTCATGCGTCCGGTGGGCGGCATTGTTCTGGGCATCTACAGTGACAAGAGCGGGCGCAAGGCGGCTTTATCCCTGACCATCCTGCTGATGGCGCTGGGGACGCTGATCATCGGATTGACGCCCAGCTTCGCGCAAATTGGCTATCTGGCACCGCTGCTGATTGTTCTGGCGCGACTGCTGCAAGGGTTCTCTGCCGGTGGCGAGATGGGCAGTGCCACCGCATTCCTGACCGAGCATGCTCCGCCCGGCAAGAAAGCCTTCTACTCCAGCTGGATTCAGGCCAGCATCGGCGTTGCAGTGCTGCTCGGCTCTGCGCTGGGTGCCATTCTGTCCAGTTACCTTACCCAGGCGCAGCTGGAAAGCTGGGGCTGGAGGGTGCCATTTCTGATTGGCACACTGATCGGGCCGGTCGGCTTTTATATTCGCAGCCGGGTGGATGAGACGCCTGCCTACAAGGCCGCAAAACCAGTCGAGTCGCCTCTGCGCGAAGTCATCAAGACCTACCCGCGTCAGACCCTGATCAGCTTTTCGCTGGTCGTGCTGTGGACCGTCTGCACCTATGCCATCCTGTTTTACATCCCCTCCTACGCCCAGCGCGTGCTCGGCCTGCCGTCATGGATGGGCTTCAGCGCCGGCATGATGGGCGGTGCAGTACTGATCGTCGCCACACCGATTGTCGGCACCCTGGCAGACCGCAGCGGGCATCGCCCGTGGTTGCTGGGCTCGGCAATTGCCATTTTCTTCAGCGCCTACCCGATGTTCCTGTTCATCAACCAGATGCCGGGACTGTTTTCGCTGCTGGTCTTTGAGCTGGTACTCGGCCTGCTGATTTCCGGTTACATCGGTTCGATCCTTGCGGCCTTTGGCGAATTACTGCCCACCCACGTGCTGTCCACCGGGCTTTCGGTGGCCTACAACTTTGCCGTCACCATTTTCGGCGGCTTTGCCACCTTCACCATCACCTGGCTGATTGCCTCGACCGGCAGCAACCTGGCACCCGCTTTCTACATCATGTTCGCGGCCGTCGTCAGCGGCATTGGTGCGCTGCTGTATCGCGACCGTGCGCCTGCTGCCCATCGTCCCCTGTCTGGAGCTTTCCAATGAGTATTGCTGATCCTACACGCCTGATCCTGCGCAACGGCCGCCTGCTGGACCTGCAAAAAGGGCAATTGATTTCCGGTCAGGAAGTCGTGATCGAGGGTGAGCGCATTGTCGACGTGCGTGCCGAAGGCGAACCTGCCGCGGTTGGCGCTCAGATTATCGATCTAGGCGGCAGAACCCTGATGCCCGGCCTGATAGACTGCCATGTGCATGTGCTGGCTTCCAACGCCAACCTGGGCATGAATGCCCTGCAACCCAACGCAATCATCATGTACCGCGCATTGCCGATTCTGGCTGCAATGCTCAACCGCGGCTTTACCACTGTTCGTGATGCCGGGGGTGCCGACTGGGCGCTGGCGCGTTCGATCCAGATGGGGCTGATTCCCGGGCCGAGGATCTTCGCTTCGGGCAAAGCACTGTCGCAGACCGGCGGCCATGGCGACATGCGCGCACGGGGCGAATTGCTGCTCAACGAACCTTGCTCGTGCTGCTTTCGGGCCGGGGCCATCGCCCGCGTAGTGGACGGCGTCGATAACGTGCGTCTGGCCGTGCGTGAGGAGCTGCAGCAAGGCGCCAACCAGATCAAGATCATGGCTTCGGGCGGCGTCTCGTCACCAACCGATCCGATTGCCAACACCCAATACAGCGAAGCCGAAATCCGCACCATCGTTGACGAAGCCGCCGCTGCGAACACCTACGTGATGGCCCATGCCTATACCGCACGGGCGATTCGGCGCGCCATAGAATGCGGCGTAAGAACCATCGAGCACGGCAACCTGGTGGATGCCGACACCGCCCGACTGATGGCCGAAAAAGGCGCATTTGCGGTGCCGACTCAGGTCACCTATGAAATGCTTGCCGAATACGGCGAGCGCTTCGGCCTGCCAGCGGACTCGGTGGCCAAAATCGAGGATGTGCGCCAGGCCGGCCGCAACGCCCTGCTGCTGTTCGCCGAAGCGGGCGTACCGATGGGCTATGGCTCGGATTTACTGGGGGAAATGCACGAGTACCAGACCCACGAACTGAAGATTCGCGCCGAACTGCTCGGTAATCTGGCGGCGTTACGCAGTGCAACAAGTGTTGCGGCGCAGATACTCCAGCGCGAGGGTGAACTGGGTTGCATCAGCGCCGGTGCGATAGCCGATCTGCTGGTGGTGGATGGCGACCCGCTGAGCGATATCGGTTGTCTGGTCGGTCAGGGCGAGCATCTGGCGATGATTGTTCAGGGCGGTCACGTGCGTAAGAACACCCTGGTCTGACCGGGCGTCAGTGAGCGTTGTGGTCCCAGATCCAGTTCCATGCGCCGGGTAGCCTTACAGGCTGCCCCGCGTCCTTGACCGTGCGCTGTCGTCGTAGAACGGCTTGTCGGCAAGTCGCACGCCGGTCTGATGGGCACTGTCGACCAGAATCTGCAGGTACTCTCGCGCATGCCGCGCGGTGTAGCGGTTCAGGTCGTGAAAGGTCACCACCACCGGAATCACCCCGTCCACCGCAGGCAGCTCTCCGGCGGCGATGCGTTCACGTACTTGCGAGAGCTGACTGACCATGTTCGAACGGCGGCGCAGGCTGAAGTTATAGCCCCAGATCTTGCCGTCATTGGCGCTCAGGTCAGTCAGTAATACATGCAGGTCATGACGCTGGTAGGCGCTGAACGTGCGTTTGTCGTAGTTCCAGAACGGCGGGCGCAACAACGTGGTCGGCACGCCGGTAATCGAGGCGATGATGGCGCAGCCTTGGGTCAGGGACTGCTCCAGCTCCTCATCGGTCAACGAACGATGATTGGTGTGGTGCGGCGTGGCGGTATGAAAGCCGAGCAAATGCCCCTCTTCATGCTGACGATGCATGATCGCCCGCCCCTGATCACTATTCCCTGCGCCTGTGGCGCCGGTCTGCACGAAGAACACGGCCTTGATGTTCGGCTGCAACGGATTGTCGGCCAGGCTGTCGAGTACGGTGATACTGGGGTTGTAAAAAGTCGTCGCACTGGGGCCGTCATCAAAGCTCAGCAGGAACCGCACTGGTGGCTGTTGCTGCAACTGTTCGGCAGTTTTTGGCGTCAGAGGGACTGGCGCGCTGATGCAGGCCGACAGGCTCGCGGCGATGGCCAATGCGCAAAGGGCCTTGAGGGCTGACTTGATCAATGTACGGGATCCTGTGGCCGGGCTGCTGAAGCCGCTTGGGAAGCGCACGCATGATCATCCACAGGCGCGGCAAACACAATCACTGCGGCGCGCAGTTTATCGGTGCCGAAACAACTCATGCGGTTGAAATCGGCATGGCTTACCGGCATATGCTGGCAGTCGATGGCCTGGCGATGCAGGCTGTGATCAATATCAGGATCGTGCAGGTAGACAAAATCGCTGTCGCAATCGGTGACCATCACCCAGTGCGGTGCCTTGGAGCGTGTCAGGCGATAGCTGCTGATCAGCACCAGCGGCTTGCCGCCCTCGGCCAGTACGCGAGGCAGGTTCAATGAGCGGTTGGGCAGCGTCTCTACACCGCAGGTTCGCAGCTCATGACAGAACTGCTCGTGAACCAGGCGAATCACCTGCTTCTTGTTGTCGCTGCGCACGCCGCCCAGAAACAGCGGGCCTGCCACCGACACCAGCAACTTCACGGCGAAGCCCCGTCGCCGGGCAGCCAGCGCCAGCCCTTGAGGGCTGCATCCACCGTGGCCGGAGGTCATGAACACCGTGGTCGCCTCGCGCCAGATCTGCAGTTCTTCGGTGCGATCCATCAAACGCGCAGGTTGCAGAGCCTTCATCGCCATCAACAGGCAGGCCGGGCCACAGGTGAATTCCAGAGTCTGCTGGTAGTAAGGCACTGAACAACTGTCCAGCCGGGCATGCTCGACGATGCGCTTCTCGTAACGCAGCGCCGGCGCATGGTCCTGGTAATAGTCGTCGACCTGAGCGAAACGCCGGTAACCATTGCGTTCGTACAGCCTGATAGCCGCGCGGTTATCAGGGCGCACCTCAAGGCGCAGGTAAGCGCAGTCGCGGCCCACGGTCTGCTGCTCGGCACGTTGCAACAACTGCTTGCCCAGCCCCTTGCCCCGCGCCGCATCGGCAATCGCCAGCGAATACAAACGCCCCAGCGAGGTGCCCCGATGAAACAGCACCAGCGCATAGCCGGTGAGCTGTCCGGCCTGCTCGGCGACGATCAGGCTGGCATTGGCGCGGCGAATCATCCAGTGAAAGCTGCGCGCAGTCAGGCGGTCGCCGTCAAAGCACTGGTTCTCCAAGAGCAGCAATTCGTCGACATCGGTTTCAACTGCATCGCGAAATATAAAGTCCATCTGCACCGCCGTAAAAGTTGTGTAACGAAACGGGACATTTCAAAAAGCACATGCTTAATAGAAAGGACTTGTTTCCCATCGGATCGATTACACATGTCAGCGGCACAGGTGAAGATGAACGAAGTATCTGCGCAACTTGCGCTTTCAGCAACAACCAGACGTGCAGACCCCACAACGCTTTTTGCAGCGCAGAGGCAACTGGTGATTATTGTCGAACGGCTCGAAGACTGGGCATCGTACTTCCCCAGCGAAGACTTGATCAGCGCCCAGGATTATCTGGAAAAGCCGCTGAAAGCCACGGCAGGCAAGCGTGTGCAAGTCATCAACCTGTGCCGCAGCTACAAATACCTGGGCCACGGTTATTACTGTTCCCTGCTGGCCGAAGCACGCCAGCACAATGTCATTCCCTCGGTAAAGACCATCAGCGAATTGACCCGCAAGTCACTCTACGGCCTGGCACTCGATGACCTGGACAAGTTGCTGGAAACCGCACTTCAGGATCACCCCTATGACGACACCGAAGGGTTTACCCTGACACTTTACTTCGGCCAGACCACACTTGAGCCGTTGAAGGAGACGCTGAACAATTA
>NZ_LJQT01000183.1:0-8453 GCF_001400515.1 Pseudomonas meliae
AACCCGGGGCGGTTCACTTCAAGAGAAAGGGCTAGCGAAGTGGGCGTGCACGGTAACAGGTGGGCAACAGCGAGAGTGGATCTTCTATACCCGAAACAACGAAGCCTTTATCGTTCAGACAAAAGTGGTTCTGGCGCAAACCGGGCCATACCCTATCGAGTTGAGCGCACGCAAAGAACCCGTATTGAGTACCGAAATGCACAAAGGTGGAAATTCTCCTGGAGACAACCGTATTACGCCAAAGAGTTGCGTAGCGTGAGCCCGGCAGCTTCGTCATCGAACGCTACATTTGCTGGCGCATGGCGAAGCAAAAAGGCATAACGCAATTTCAAAAAAATACCTAAACCACAACCCCGACGAGTAAAGTACCGCCGCCCGAGACGTGGATCCGGGTTTTCCCATGGAGTTTCACCTTGAAGTCATTTAGCAAAGTCGTCGCCGCAGCAGTATGTGGTCTGGTTCTGGCGGGTTGCACCGGCACCCCTATGAAAACCCCGCAATACGACAGCAGCCAATACACCGTCGTAGGTCACAGTGAAGCAAGCGCCACCGGCCTGATGCTGTTCGGTCTGATCCCGATTCGTCAGAACGACCGTTTTGTTCGTGCGCAGAACAGCGCCATTCAGGCCAAGGGTGGCGATGCGCTGATCAATACCCAAGTGCAGGAGAAGTGGTTCTGGGCCTGGGTTCTGAACGGCTATACCACCACCGTTTCTGGTGACGTGATCAAGCTGAAAACGGCTAAATAAGCACCGCTCGGTTTCAGAAAGCCCGGTTCGCCGGGCTTTTCTGTTTCTGGCTATTGGCGGATGCACTGTCGGGGGTGTTGTAAGAGCAGGCACGCATCGTTACCAACCGCCAAAAGGTTTAGCATTCAGCCCTCCTTCGGATGTGAAGTTTTTTTGCATGACGGCCTTCTACCTCAAGTTACTCATTACCCCCGCGCTCATGCTGGCTATTTCGTTGGCGGCCAGGCGCTGGGGTGCCGGCGTGGCAGGGCTGCTCTCCGGCCTGCCGATGACCTCGGCGCTGGTCATGCTGTTTCTCAGCCTCGAGCAAGGCACCCAGTTCGCCTCGATGGCAGTGCCTGGGGCATTGGCTGGGCTTGCGGCGATTCAGGCGACTTATCTGTTTTATTTTCTGGCCACTCGACGCGTTTCAGCGGTGGCTGGATGCACCTTGGCGCTTGCGGTGTATGGCGCAACGGCCTTTGTGATGAACCTGTCGGACTTACTGACGCTGTCGATCATCTTCACGCTGCTGATGGTTGCGTTGATCGTTGTTGCCACCTCGAAACAGGCACCACCGGATGTAGCGTCATACGTTGCAATGCCGCGCTGGGTCATTCCGATGCGAATGCTGACGGCCACCCTTCTGCTGCTGGCGATTACCGCAAGCGCTACCTGGCTCGGGCCGGTGGTCAGTGGGCTGCTGGCGCCGATCCCGGTGATCGCCTGGCCGCTTGCAGTGTTTGTCCATGTGCAAGGCGGGCGTTATGAACTGGCGGCAATAGTCCGGGGCAATGCTATTGGCGCGGTCGGGGTGGTGAGTTTCTACCTGACCCTCAGGTATTCCATATTGCAATGGGGCGCGTTCGTGTCTATCGCGGCTGCCGTTTTGCTGGCTGTGGTGGTGACGGCTGTGTTGGCGCGGTTGTTGGCGAAGCGGTAGGGCTTATAGTTCTCTCACAGACGTTAAAAAACACTTCAGCCATGCTCCTCAAGGTGCCTTATGAGTTTGATACCCGAACTGAACAGCGACGCTAACGTGCTGATATGCGGGGCCAGCCGAGGTATTGGCTTGGCACTGTGCGCGGCGTTGCTTGCTCGCGATGATGTGGCTCAGGTATGGGCGGTCGCGCGTGAAGCCAGTACTTCCAAAGAGCTGGCAAAGCTTGCAGAGCAATATGGCCAACGCATCAAACGCGTCGACTGCGATGCGCGTGATGAACAATCCCTTGAAGCACTTGTGAGCGAGACGCTTGATGGATGTGAGCATCTGCACCTCGTCATCAGTACGCTAGGCATTCTTCATCAGGACGGCGCAAAAGCAGAAAAGGGCCTGGCACAACTGACACTTGCGAGCCTGGAGGCGAGTTTCGCGACCAACACTTTTGCACCGATCCTGCTGCTCAAACACCTGCTCCCGTTATTGCGCAAACAACCTTCAACTTTCGTGGCGCTCTCCGCGAGGGTTGGCTCTATTGGCGATAACCGGTTGGGTGGCTGGTACAGCTACAGAGCCAGCAAAGCAGCGCTGAACCAGTTGCTGCACACGGCCGGTATCGAGTTGAAACGTCTTAACCCGGCCTCTACTGTCCTGGCAATACACCCAGGCACGACTGACACGGAGCTGTCTCAGCCCTTCCAGGCGAACGTACCTGCAGGCCAGCTGTTCGAACCGGCGTTCTCGGCGGATCGCATTATTGAGGTGGTAGGCGCACATGGACCGGCCGACAGCGGGACCTTCTGGGCCTGGGACGATAAGCCGATTGTCTGGTGACTTGTTTCACTTGTGAGAATGAGGTCGCTGTCCGTCCTCACTAACGGGCTGTTTTGGTCGGAAAGTCCCCGCCGCTTATAACCCCTTCGTCGGATAAGGCCCATTGCTATCAACGAGACGGCATTACTGGCGTCATACCCCACTCTCAATGGACCCACCGCAGGTAAGGAGCACGGCATGACCCAGGTATTCAACATCAAGGACGCCACCAACCCTACGGCGCTTGGGAATTTGCAGGTCAAAAGCGCCAGTAGCCAGGTCAGCAATAACCCGATTGAACTCATCGTGCAGGGCACTCCTGGCAACGACTACATACGTGGTGGGCTGGCCAATGAACTGCTGATGGGTGGTGGCGGCAACGACCAGCTAGTCAGCGGGGGTGGCAACGATGTGATGGTCTCCAGTGCCGGATACGACGGTATGGACGGCGGCGCCGGTAATGATGTATTCCGCTTCGACCGCATCGGCGACAGCTATATCAATGGCGGAGGCGAGCACACCGATTCCATCAGCCATTTTGACCCCGCCCACGATACCCTCGACGTGTCGGCCCTGGGCTATAGCCATTTAGGCGATGGCTATGGCGATACCTTGCACATCCGTAGCGAGCCTCTGCGCGGCATTTACTTTTTGGAAAGCTACGAGCGAGACGGTAATGGCAAACATTTTGCCGTGCAGTTCATGGCCAATAGCGGCCTTATTACCGATGCCAACTTCCAGCCGCTGATCAACGGCACTTCGCACAACGATCTGCTCGAAGGCACAGACGCCAGCGAATCCCTGAAGGCCGGCGCTGGCCGCGACAACGTCGAAGCGGGTGCGGGCAATGATCGGCTGTTCGGCGGCACCGGCGGCGACACTCTGAGCGGCGGCGCGGGTGCCGACAGCTTCGTGTATACCCGGCTCAGCGACAGCTACCGCAACGATGCCAGTGGCAGCTACAGCAGCCGCGACCTGATCACCGACTTCAGTGGCAACGGCCATGACATGATCGACGTGTCCGCCTTGGGCTTCACCGGGCTGGGTAACGGCTACAACGGTACGCTGAAGGTGGTCCTCAACCTGGCCGGCGATGCCACCGCGCTTAAATCATTAGAGGCCGATGCCAACGGTAACCGCTTTGAAATTCTGCTCAGTGGCAACCATGTCAATGAGCTCAACGCCAGCACTGTGCTGTTCGCCCCGCCCAGTGATGCGACGGTTGTGACCACTCCGCAGCCGATCACCTCGGTGAGTCTGGTAGGCGGTGACAAGTCCGACACCCTTTATGGTTACTGGGGCAACGATACCCTCGCCGGCGGTGCCGGGAACGACACCCTCGAGGGTAACGCCGGTGACGATGTGCTGACCGGTGGGGTGGGCGCGGACAAGCTCACCGGCGGCACAGGCAACGACCGTTTCGTGTTCACTAGCAGCGCCGACAGCCATGCGGGCAGCAGCGACCTGATCACTGATTTCATCTGGGGCCAGGACAAGCTCGACGTCGCTGCGCTCGGCGTGACCGGTTTTGGCAACGGCCGCGACGGCACCTTGAGCATGACCTACGATGAAAACACCGACCGTACCTACCTGCGCAGTAGCGAGCCAGGCGCCGATGGGCATGCGTTCCAGGTCACGCTAGCAGGGTTCGACTACACGCGAGAGCTCACCAACGCCGACCTGGTGGTTGCCGATACGGCAGACGTGGCGCTCGTGGGTCAAACCGCCGTCGACCTCGCGAGCTGATATCACCTGAACAGCTAGCGTGTGGGCACCCCTGCCCACCTTTAGTTGTCTGGACGCCTACAAGGCAGGAACAGTGAGCGGTATTGATGCTCACTGCTCCTGCATTTTCAACGCGACCAGGCCTGGTTCGCTGTCAAAGCGCTCGCCTTCCGCTCTTTCTTTTCGCTGGCGCGCAGTCAATAGGTAGAGTCGCCGTTTTATTGCGTCAGGAAATAGACCAATCAAAACTTTTCACTGGCTTGCAGAACAGATGGGCAAAAACCGCTGTTAATTTTGTGCGCGAAAAACCGCATTTTTGAAAATAACCGGAAGCCTGGGCAATCCGGCTTATGGCGTTACTCCGACGTATTTAAATCCAGCCGACCTGCGGAAAATAGGCTGAACTTGTAACGGGCGCTATCTCTCTCAATAACTACGCCCACCTGTTTATAAGGAAAACACCATGTCCAAACTCGCAGAATACCGTCAGCTGGAAAAACACCTCGCCGAGCAACTTCAGGCACTGGAGACCATGAAAGGCAACGAGGGCCTGAAGAAAGAGATCGAGTTCGAAACCAAGCTGCGCAAGCTGCTTGAGCACTATGGCTTCAGCCTCAAGCACATTGTCAATCTGCTGGACCCACAGAGCTCGTCGCGTCGCCAGGTCGCGGATAAACCTGCGGGCACGCGCAAGCCGCGTGAACTCAAGGTGTACAAGAATCCGAAGACCGGTGAAGTGATCGAAACCAAAGGTGGGAATCACAGAGCCTTGAAAGAGTGGAAAGCAGAGCACGGTGCTGATGTCGTCGAGAGCTGGCTGAAGAAATAAGCCTTGCGCCATGCAACGGTTGATTGACCGGGGTTAATCTGGAGCATCGGCTAATCACCGTTCGCGCGGTCGAACTGCCGATGTCGGGAACGACCCGCTTCGCCAGTACGTCAGACCTCTATCGACTCACTGAAAAGGTACAGCGCAATGGAAAAGACAATCACCGTGGACCAACTGGCTAAAACTGACCTCAGATCAGTTAAAGAGATATGGCTTGGTGATACCCATACTCAGCTATGTCTGTGGCGTGGCGAACAAGTCGTCACACACGACATGCTCAGCGAGGGTACCCACGATCAGAACAATAGTCGCCTGCACTTGCAACTGGTCAACCCTGACGACCGGGCTGCAGTGGCCAGCGTCGAGGCGCTCGTTCGTGAGCGGCTGGAAAGGATGGGAAGCAAGGGTGAGTTTTATCCAGCTGAGAATGCGGACACTCACCAGTAATCACGCTGATTACACGCGATTCTGTAGGGTCCTTGGGCTGCATTGCCAGACTGTAGATGTGTGACGCAGAGCGTCCAGAACGGCATGCCAACGCGGAGCATTGGCACGATAGTCATTTCAAGGCTTGCGTATAACCGTGAGAAGTCAGCGTGGTTATGGCTGGGTAACAGTCACCAACATCCAGCACATGCCCGCGAGCGGCGGAATGGTCAATGACGATAGCCTCACCCACCTTCCCTTTTTTTGGCGCTATTGCAATTAACTGAGACCAGAATTCAGGCACTTGGTAGTCGCTTTCGCCGTATTTGACTGTTTTCATCTGATCAATATGATCCGCAGCCACACGATTTCGGCACACTAGAATGTGCCGATTACGATATTGGCACTTCTCTGAACAGAACGTCTTCAAGAGTCCCCTCCGGTCGAACCGAGCCCCTGAAAAATCGAACGCTCAACGCACCACCGACTCGAAAGCCTATGACCCTGACAAATGCCCATCTCTCCACTGTCTGACGATGCCTTGTTTGAAGCATTGTTTAGCCTCGGCTGGCAGCTGATTGCTCGCTCCGGACCTCGCCAGATGGTCAACCCGAATTCAAAAAGAGTAACCCTATGAGACCGCAAACCTCCTTCATCTTCGACCTGGACGGCACGCTGACCGACAGCGTTTATCAAAACGTTGCTGCCTGGAAAGAAGCACTGGATGCAGAAAATATCCCGCTTGCGATGTGGCGTATTCACCGCAAGATCGGCATGAGCGGCGGGCTGATGTTGAAGTCGTTGTCGCGTGAAACCGGCTTGGATATCAGTGAAGAACAAGCCGAACGACTCAGCGAAAAACACGCTCAGGCGTATGAGCGGCTACAGGGGCAGATCATTGCGCTGCCGGGCGCTGTCGAGCTGCTTGAGACGCTCAATAAGGAAAACCTCAAGTGGTGCATCGCCACGAGCGGCGGGATTGATACGGCGACGATCAATCTCAAGGCTCTGAAACTGGACATCAATGAGATCAACATCGTTACGCGCGATGACGTGAGCTACGGCAAGCCAGACCCGGATCTGTTCCTGGCAGCAGCGAAGAAGATAAACGCGCCTATCGACGAGTGCCTGGTGATTGGCGATGCGATCTGGGACATGCTGGCGGCGCGCCGCTGCAAGGCAACCGGCGTGGGCCTGCTTTCGGGTGGTTATGACATCGGCGAGCTTGAGCGCGCAGGTGCCTTGAGGGTCTATGAAGACCCGCTGGATCTGCTGAATCATCTGGACGAGATTGCTTCTCGCCCTTGAATGATCGGCTGGCGTGGCAAATGAGGTAATTATTTACCTACATGCCCGCGAAAATCGGGTTCATCATTCCCATATCACTCGCTGCCGTCATTGACCGTAGCATTGCGAGCCCATAGTGTACGTGCACGCGCTGTATTCTGCGGTGCTCGTCATAGCCAAGGAAAAGGCAATGCACAGTAGCCCGCGCTTGCACTGGCCCGACACACTCCTCTCTGATATTCCAAATTTGCCATGAGCCAAGCCGCGTTCGTTAACCCAAGCATCCTCACGTGGTCCCGCGAGCGGGCAGGCCTGTCTGCCGCCCAGGTCGCCAGAAAGCTGCCTGTGAAACCTGAGCGTATCAAGGAGTGGGAAGCAGGAAAGACGAGACCAACCTTTTTGCAAGCCCAGAAGTGGGCGAGCGTTGCGCATGTTCCCTTTGGGTTTTTGTTCTTGCCTCAGCCTCCTGTCGAACAGCTGCCGCTACCAGACTTGCGCACAGTCGGTAACTCGGCACCCTTGCGGCCAAGTTTGGAGCTTGTGGACACAGTAAAAGACGCAATTCGCAAACAGGACTGGTATCTGGAATACCTTCACGTACAAGAGCACCAGCCTCTTCCGTTCGTCGGTCGCTTCGACAGCCGGACTCCGGTGAAGACGGTTGTGAGTGATATTCGGCAAACTCTCGGTGTCGATCCGGAAAAGTCCCGCCTTGATTACGATAAATACAGCCGCGCGCTGATTGATGCTGCCGAAGTGGCTGGTGTGCTTGTCATGCGCAGTGGCATCGCGCTGGGCAATACCCATCGCAAACTGGAGGTCAGTGAGTTTCGAGGCTTCGCCATCAGTAATTCGCTGGCTCCAGTGGTGTTTATCAACAGCTCGGATGCTCCGACAGCTCGGTTATTTACGTTGATGCACGAACTCGCTCATCTCTGGATTGGCAGCAGCGGCGTTTCTGACGCGGGTACTGCGAATGGTCGAGAGGAAGAGCGATTCTGCAACGCCGTGGCGGGTGAGTTTCTTGTACCCGAAGAGCTTTTTCGAGCTGTATGGAACGCTGGTATTGAATGGGAAAGTAATCTGGCCCCTCTCGCTACGAGGTTTCATGTCAGCAAGCTTGTTATTGGTCGACGCGCGATGGACCTGGACTACGTTACGCAAGAGCAGTACGGCCTCTATTACCAGAAGGTCCTAAAGGCATTCCGGGAAGAGAAAGGCGGTGCCGGGGATTACTACCGCAATGCAACGGCCAAAAACAGTACGCGGCTGAGTAGGGCTGTACTGACCGAAACCCTGAGTGGGCGGATGCTGTTGCGTGAGGCAGGTAGTCTTCTCGGTGTACAGCCAGCCAAGTTAAGAACGCTGGCGGAGACACTGGCCCGGTGATGTTTCTGATGGACTCCAACACCCTGATTGAAGCCAAGAATCGCTATTACGGCATGACGATTTGTCCGGCTTATTGGCAATGGTTGCTGCTTCAAAACCAGACATTTTTCTTGGCCAGTATCGGTCCTGTTAAAGACGAACTTACCAAAGGCCATGATGAGCTGGCTGACTGGGCAAAAAATAATTCGACTTTTTTCCAAAGCATTTCGGATGAAAAGACTCAGGCCGAATTCGTGAAAGTCGCTACGTTGGTAGCGCAAGCGCAAGGCATGAAGACTGGAGCAATGGAGGAGTTTCTTAAGGATTCTCCGATCAA
>NZ_LJQT01000431.1:0-237 GCF_001400515.1 Pseudomonas meliae
TTACAGTGGCGGTGACACCTTTTCACCGTCGATGCCGCCAGCTCAAGCACCCATTGCCGGACTCTAGGCTCTCTTTTCGCTTCGGCCAACAGCATCCCGCCCAGGATGATCTTCTGGCCGGTCTCCAAGCCCCTATTTTTGGTCCTGAACAGGGCAGCCTGCGGCTGCAAATTGTGGGATTTTGAAATCGGTTATCATAGCCGAAATGGAGTCGATACCTCCTCAGCACAGGCTTAC
>NZ_LJQT01000143.1:0-229 GCF_001400515.1 Pseudomonas meliae
CCTCCTCAGCACAGGCTTACCCATGGCGTCAGAGACCAAAAAACGTAAACGGGCGAGCCGGGCAAAAGCCAAGGCAAAGCAGACCCGTCTCCAACGCGCCGGGCATACTACCTTCGTGCCCGATACCGACTTTTTCTTCGATGTCGATCCTTTGGGTGATGTCGATCTTTGTAGTTGCTGCCAGACAGCGTATCTGAACGACAGGTTTCCCGACGCTTCTTGCGTAAGC
>NZ_LJQT01000491.1:0-27267 GCF_001400515.1 Pseudomonas meliae
CTACTTCAGACCTTCCTTAGACGCAGGTAAAGCGCATTTGCTAAAGTGCAACCCAGCCTAATCCAAGAATCGTTTGAGCCATGCTGCCCCGCGCCGAACAGAAACAACAGACCCGAAGAGCCTTGCTTGATGCTGCCCATCAGTTGATGGAAAGCGGGCGCGGCTTCGGCAGCCTGAGCCTGCGGGAAGTGGCGCGCACGGCGGGCATCGTGCCGACCGGGTTTTATCGCCACTTCGAAGACATGGACCAGTTGGGCCTGGCGCTGGTGAGTGAGGTCGGCCAGACCTTCCGCGAAACCATCCGGCTGGTGCGCCACAATGAATTCGCCATGGGCGGGCTGATTCGCGCGTCGGTGAAGATATTTCTAGAGCGTGTAGCGGCCAATCGCTCGCAGTTTCTGTTTCTGGCCCGTGAACAGTATGGCGGCTCTCTTAAAGTGCGTCAGGCGCTGGGGGCTTTGCGCGAGGGCATCAGCGCCGACCTGACGGCCGACCTGGCAAAAATGCCCAAATGGCAGCACCTGAACGCTGACGCGCTGTCGATCATCGCCGACCTTGTGGTCAAAAGCGTGTTCGCCATGCTGCCGGAACTGATCGACCCTCCACCCGCTTCGCTTGCACCGCACCTGACACCTCAGGCCAAGATTACCCAGCAACTGCGCTTCATCTTTATCGGCGCACGGCACTGGCGTGGGCTCGGTAGTCACGATTGAGCGTCAGTTGAAGCCAGCTAGAGCACCAAAATAGATCACTTCTCTCGTTACGCACCATTAGTGATCAAGGCAAGGCCGTGCACAATTAAAAAGTCAGGCATTTCCGCCAGCGATTTCCTACAGCCTGCCCTGTTGGCAAGCCCCTTGCTCTGATTTGAAGCATCGCAATTGGCTGGAAGCTATCTAATGCTGGTGATTCACAACCGAATCGAACCTCAGGCCGAATGGGCCGCCGAGTTGCATTTGAATTTCGAGGCACGCAGCAAGAGTCGCCTGCGCTGCTTCAGTGCGGAAAACGAAGACGTGGGCCTGTTTCTGCAACGCGGTCAATCGCCCCTGCGCGATGGCGAGTTTCTAAAGGCCGAAGATGGCCGCGTGGTGCGTGTCTGCGCACGCCCGGAAAAGCTGATGCACGTTACTTGCAGCAGTACCTTCGAACTGACCCGCGTGGCCTATCATCTCGGCAATCGTCACGTAGCCCTGCAAGTCGGCGACGGCTGGCTGCGCCTGCTCGATGACTACGTGCTCAAGGCCATGCTCGATCAGCTCGGTGCCACCGTCGAAACCATCGAAGCGCCGTTCCAGCCGGAACATGGTGCCTATGGCGGCGGGCATCACCACTCGCGTGCAGGCGAAGAGGATTTCAACTATCCGCCCCGCATGCACCAGTTCGGCGTGCGCAAGTGAACAGCGCCTGGGCGCTTTTGCGTCTGGCCAGCCCGCAGCTGCCGATTGGTGGCTACAGCTATTCACAAGGGCTGGAAATGGCCGTGGAGCAATCCATCGTGGTAGACCCGCAGACTGCAGGGCGCTGGATCAGCGATCAGCTGTTGCTCAATCTCGCCCGTTTCGAGGCCCCCTTGCTGCTGGCCCATTGTGAAGCAGCGTCAGCCGGTGACTGGGGCCAACTGCTGCAAGCCAGCGAGCAACACCGCGCCAGCCGCGAAACGCGCGAGCTGCATCAGGAAAGCCGGCAGATGGGTTATTCCTTGCAACAACTGCTCAATGGCCTGCCTGAGCTGGATCGCGATGCGCGCCACTTTCTTGAACAGACTGCAGAGCCGCACCTGGCCCTGGGCTGGGCGCTGGCCGCACGTGCCTGGCAGATCAGCCCGCAAGACGCGCTGGCCGCATGGCTGTGGAGCTGGCTGGAAAACCAGTTGGCCGTGCTGATGAAAACCCTGCCACTCGGCCAGCAAGCTGCGCAACGCCTGACCAGCGAGCTGTTGCCGTTACTGCAGCAAGCGCAGGTCAATGCCACCCGACAAGATACCCATCATGCTGGCAGCGCGGCCTTCGGCATGTCCCTGGCGAGCATGGCGCATGAACGTCAATACAGCCGGTTATTCCGGTCCTGATCAGTATTTATGGAGAACTCAATGAACAGCCAACCTCTGCGCGTCGGCATCGGTGGCCCGGTAGGGTCCGGCAAGACAGCTCTGACTCTGGCGCTGTGCCTGGCATTGCGCGACCGCTATAACCTGGCGGTCGTGACCAACGATATCTATACCCGCGAAGACGCTGACTTTCTGGTGCGCAACGAGGCACTGGCCCCTGAGCGCATCATCGGTGTTGAAACCGGTGGCTGCCCGCACACCGCCATTCGTGAAGACGCTTCGATCAACCTGGAGGCGGTTGACCAGCTCAATCGCCGCTTTGAGGGCCTGGACCTGATCATTGTCGAATCCGGTGGCGATAACCTTTCCGCAACGTTCAGCCCGGAGCTTTCCGACCTGACGATTTACGTGATCGACGTATCGGCAGGCGACAAACTGCCTCGCAAAGGTGGCCCGGGTATCTGCAAGTCCGATCTGCTGGTAATCAACAAGATAGACCTCGCAACGCTGGTGGGCGCGTCACTGGAAATGATGGACAGCGACACGCGCAGGATGCGTGGCGAAAAGCCGTTCGTGTTCAGCAACCAGAAAACCGGTCAGGGTCTGGAACAGATCATTGCCTTCATTGAACGCCAGGGTCTGCTCACTGCAGCCGCCTGAATTCACAACCAAAAGGAACCCGTCGATGAACTACAAAAAAGCCCTTGGCACCCTCGCGCTGCTGCTGATCCCGACTCTGGCGATGGCCCACCCAGGTCATGGCGATAACGGCCTGATAGCGGGTATCAGCCACCCGATTGGCGGTCTGGATCATTTGCTGGCAATGCTTGCCGTCGGCTTGTGGGCCGCACAACAGCAAGGTTCCGCACGCTGGGCGCTGCCCTGCACCTTCGTCGGCACCATGCTGATCGGTGGCGTGCTGGGCTTTGAAGGTCTGAACCTGCCAGCACTGGAAAGCGGCATTGCCGCGTCGGTACTGGCGCTGGGTCTGGCTGTGGCACTGGCAGTGCGTCCGCCCTTGGCACTGGCCGTTGCAGCGACAGCACTGTTTGCGTTGTTCCACGGTGTGGCGCATGGCCTTGAGCTTCCGGACATGTCCAGCCCATGGGCTTACGCAGCAGGCTTCGTGGCAGCGACTGCAGCCTTGCATGCGGCAGGTTATGCCGTGGTTCGCGTATTGCCTCAGGCGGCAGCACCGCTGGTGCGCATCGCAGGTGCAGCTTCTGCGGCAACGGGTGTGTGGTTGCTGGCGGGCTGATCGGATTTCCGGCTGATCGTGCCCACTTGGCCTGGAACAATCAGCCGGGGACGATCAGCGGGAAAGCGCAGGAATGCGGTACAGGTAGAGCAGCACTGCGCTGGCAAACGCCAGCAGGCAGACCGGCAAAGGGTGCAAGCCGAACAGCACTGCGATGGCGGCGATCCAGGCGGGCAGCCCGGCAGCGAGAAAGGCCAGACGGCGGACAGCAGCGAGTTTGAGCCATGCTGCCGGCTCTTCCGGCGTGTCGAGTGCAGCCTGGGTAGCCGTTAACGCTCGCTTGTAAGCCCCGAACGGCTTCAGGCTGACGAACATCGAGCCTACCCCGGCAATGAACAGCGGTATCGCCAACACAGGAATGAGCGGCTCGCTGGCACCGAAAAACACACAGACCACCAGCAATGGTGCCAGGGTCAGACCCAGTTGACGCCACCACGCCATTTCCAGCTTTTGGCGCACCTCGCTGCGTGTCACGCGGGGCCGGCCTCGCTTTGATGCTCGTTACCCATCATGTGTCCCAACTTGCCCGCCTTGGTCGCCAGATAAAGGCGGTTGTGCGGGTTTTGTCCGGTGTGCAACGGCACACGCTCGGCGACCGTGATGCCCATGTCGGTCAAGGCTTTGACCTTGCGCGGGTTATTGGTCATCAGACGCAACGATTGAACGCCCAAGTGCTGAAGCATCGGCAGGCAGATCGCGTAATCGCGCTGGTCGGCAGCAAAGCCCAGACGCTCATTGGCCTCTACTGTGTCAGCGCCACCATCCTGCAGCTCGTAGGCGCGGATCTTGTTCATCAGGCCGATACCGCGCCCTTCCTGACGCAGATACAGCAATACGCCGCGCCCTTCGGTAGCAATGGCGCGCAGGGCGGCTTCAAGTTGTGAACCGCAATCGCAACGCTGACTGAACAGGGCGTCGCCTGTCAGGCATTCGGAATGCACGCGGCCAAGAACCGGCGCACCGTCCGCCACATCGCCCAGACTCAGGACGACATGTTCACGGCCGGTTGCCGACTCGATAAAGCCGTGCATGGCAAACTCTGCAAAGGGGGTGGGCAGTTTGGAAGCGGCGACAAATACGACGGGCACCGTGTGCTCCTGATCAGTATGAAGACTGGAAATTCGCAAGATTCGCATTGTAACAGCAGGTTCCTGCGGACGCTCAGGCTGAATTCTCGGGCATTTAGATCATAAAGTTCGATAGATAGACGCAGTGCATCGCTTCACTGCGCGCTGTCGAAATGCTGGTAGCCACGCGTATCGGGCGTGACATCCAGCCCTGCGCCGTCGACAACAACGACACCTTGGCCCTTTTCTACCCGGCCAATCACATGCACCGGCCAGCCTTCATCCAGCAAGCTGGCAAGGTGTCCGGACGGCAGCGTGAAAGCCAGGATGTAATCGTCGCCACCGCTGAGCGCAGCCTGCCGGGCAGACGGCAGATCGAACAACGTCAGCAACTGATCAGACATCGGCAGCCTGTCACGCTCGACGACCAGCCGGACGCCTGATGCACGGGCAATGTGTCCGCAATCAGCCAGCAGCCCATCGGAGATGTCCAGCGCCGACGTCGCCCTGCCCCGCAATGCCTGCCCCAGCGCTAGCTGAGGTTGCGGCGACCAGTAGCGGGCCAGCAACGCCTCGGCAATCGAAGCCTCGGTGCTGCGTTGCTTCAATACCAGCGGCAACGCGCCTGCGCCATCACCCAGCGCGCCGCCAACGCAGAGCAAATCGCCGGCGCAAGCCCCGCTGCGCGTCAGGGCCGAGCCGGCTGGAACAGCGCCGAACACCGTCAGCGTAAGGCTCAAGGGCCCGCGTGTGGTATCGCCGCCGATCAAACGCAGCGAACAGCCCAGCGCCATGTGATTGAGGCCGCGGGCAAATGCCTGCAGCCAGTCGGCATCGACCTGCGGGAGGGTCAAGGCAAGGGTAAACGCGACAGGACGAGCGCCCATGGCCGCCAGATCGCTGGCAGATACCGCCAGCGCGCGCTGGCCAAGCAGAAAGGGGTCGCAGACATCAGGAAAATGCACCCCGGCAACCAGGGTATCGGTCGAGATCGCCAACTGCTCGCCGGGCGCTAACGCCAGCAGCGCGCAGTCGTCGCCGATCCCCAGGGCAACTTCCTCGCCCACCTGCGCACAGGGCGCGGCGGCGAAGTAATTGCGGATCAGCTCGAACTCTCCCATAAAGGTCAGGCGCGAATCAGCGCTTGTGGGCCTTCACTTCGACTTCACGCAGGCGCGGCGCCAGCTTGTCCAGCACACCATTGACGAACTTGTGGCCGTCAGTAGAACCGTAGACTTTGGCCAGCTCGATGCCTTCGTTGATTACAACGCGGTAAGGCACGTCGATGCGCTTGAGCAGCTCGAAGGTCGACAGGCGCAGGACGGCCAGTTCAACCGGGTCGAGTTCTTCGATGGTCAGGTCGAGGCAAGGCGAGAGCGCGGTGTCGATCTCGGTCTTGTTGGTGGCCACACCGTGCAGCAGTTCACGGAAGTAGGCGCCGTCGACATTGCTGAAATCGTTGTCTACACGAAACTGTGCTTCGATCTCGTTCAACGCATGGCCAGCCATGTGCCACTGATAAAGGGCCTGAGTAGCCATCTGCCGCGCTTCGCGACGTTTGGCACTTTTGCCCTTGGCAGCTTCCGGCGATTTGGCGTCGCGCGGGTTGAACTGGTCGGTATCGTCGGAAATCACTTGGCCTCCAGCTGCGACAGCAGGCTTACCATTTCAATGGCGGACAGAGCAGCTTCAGCGCCCTTGTTACCGGCCTTGGTGCCGGAACGCTCGATGGCCTGCTCGATGGAGTCGACGGTCAGTACGCCGAAAGCGACCGGAACGCCGAACTCCATGGACACCTGAGACAAGCCTTTGACGCACTCGCCTGCAACGTATTCAAAGTGCGGAGTACCGCCACGGATCACCGCACCCAGCGCGACGATGGCCGCAAATTCGCTGCGCTGGGCAACTTTCTGCACGACCAGCGGAATTTCGAACGCACCCGGCGCACGGATGATGGTGATGTCGCTTTCGCTGACACCGTGGCGTACCAGCGCATCAACGGCACCGCTAACCAGGCTTTCCACGACGAAGCTGTTGAAACGGCCCACTACCAAGGCGTAGCGGCCTTGTGGGGCGATGAAGGTACCTTCGATGGTCTTCAAGGTCATTCGGTGAGTCTCGTATTAAAGAGCAAGCCCGCCTTGGGGCGGACTTTGAGGGATATTAGGCCACGAATCGCAACTGTCAGGCCAAAAGCTGCGAAAAACAGTCTTTCGCACGCCCCGACCTGCCGGTATTTATTCGGAGGGCACGTATTCTACAACTTCCAGATCGAAACCGGATATCGCATTGAACTTCATCGGTGAACTCATCAGGCGCATTTTGCGCACGCCGAGGTCACGAAGGATCTGCGAACCGGCACCCACCGTGCTGTAAGTGGTCGGCGTCTTGATCGGTTGCTGCCCTGCGGTTTCGCGGATATGTGCCAGCAATACATCGCCATCCAAGGGGTGACCAAGCAACAGCACAACACCGCTGCCCGCCTCGGAAACCGCTCGCATGGCGGCGCGCAGGCTCCAGCGGCCGGGCTGTTTGACCATCAGCAGGTCGCGCAGCGGGTCCATGTTGTGCACGCGAACCAGCGTGGGTTCTTCTGCGCAGATCTTGCCCAGGGTCAGCGCCAGATGCACATCTCCCTCGACCGAATCGCGGTAGGTCACCAGGTTGAAACTGCCCAGTTCGCTGTCCATCGGCTGCTCGGCAATCCGCTGAACGGTACGTTCATGGATCATCCGGTAGTGAATCAGGTCGGCAATGGTGCCGATCTTGATGTCGTGTTGCCGGGCAAATTCTTCAAGTTCGACGCGACGCGACATGGTGCCGTCGTCGTTCATGACTTCGCAGATCAGCCCCGTCGGTTCGAAGCCTGCCATGCGCGCCAGGTCGCAGGCCGCTTCGGTATGACCGGCGCGAGCCAGGGTGCCGCCAGCCTGAGCCATCAGCGGGAAGATGTGCCCAGGACTGACGATGTCTTCTGCTTTGGCTTCTTTGGCAGCGGCGGCCTGAACGGTGCGTGCCCTGTCGGCTGCGGAGATACCGGTGGTCACGCCTTCCGCGGCTTCAATGGAGACGGTGAACTTGGTGCCGAAGCCGGAGCCGTTACGCGGTGCCATCAGCGGCAGTTTGAGAGTTTCGCAGCGCTCGCGGGTCATCGGCATGCAGATCAGGCCACGGGCGAAACGCGCCATGAAGTTGATGTGCTCGGGCTGCACACATTCGGCGGCCATGATCAGGTCGCCTTCGTTCTCACGGTCTTCGTCATCCATGAGGATGACCATCTTGCCCTGGCGAATGTCTTCAACCAGTTCTTCGATAGTATTGAGCGCCACGCGGCACCCCCTTGATTCAGGATTTGAGGTAGCCGTTCTCGGCCAGAAAGCTTTCGGTGATCGTGCCGTGGCCCGGCTCGGCGGCCTTGTCGCCCAGCAGCAGGCGCTCCAGGTAACGTGCCAGCAGGTCTACTTCCAGGTTGACCTTACGGCCAGGCTGGTAGTCGGCCATGATGGTTTCGCTGAGGGTGTGCGGCACGATGGTCAGTTCGAACTCGGCACCATTGACCGAGTTGACCGTCAGGCTGGTGCCGTCGACCGTGATCGAGCCTTTATGGGCGATGTATTTGGCCAGCTCGCGCGGAGCACGCACCGTAAACTGAATGGCGCGGGCGTTATCGGCACGGGAAACAATTTCGCCCACGCCGTCGACATGGCCGCTGACCAGATGGCCGCCCAGACGCGTAGTCGGGGTCAGGGCCTTTTCCAGGTTGACCCGGCTGCCGCTCTTGAGGTCGACAAAGGCGGTGACGGTCAGGGTTTCCCGGCTGACATCAGCCCAGAAGCCATCACCGGGCAATTCGACGGCGGTCAGGCATACGCCATTCACGGCAATGCTGTCGCCGAGTTTGACGTCGGTCAGGTCGAGCTTGCCGGTTTCCACGTGAACGCGGACGTCGCCGCCCTTGGGAGTCAGGGCGCGGATGCTGCCGATGGATTCGATAATGCCGGTAAACATGGGTCCTCCGGGAGAACAAGGGCTGCGCGCAAGGCGAAAGCCGGGAATTATACGCCGGGTGCGCGCACAGGGAGAGCGATGACTCGCCAGTCATTACCGACGGCACGCATTTGCACGATGTTCAGCTCCAGCGCTTCGCTCATCTGCGCCAGCGGCAGGTCGAGCAGCGGCCGGGCCGATGAGCCGAGAAACTTGCCGGCAATGAATATCTGAAACTCGTCGACCAGCCCGAGACGCGCAAAGGCACCCGCCAGCCGCGGACCGGCTTCGACCAGCACTTCATTGACGCCACGCGTGGCCAGTTCGCCCATCAACTTGCGCAGGTCCACATGACCGGCGCTGTCAGCCAGTGCCAGCATTTCGTGGCCTTCTTCCTGATAGCGACCTCGCGCCGCCGCCGCAGCACAGGTCACGACCAGCGCACTGCCCGCCTGAAAGAACGGCGCGTCCAGCGGCACGCGCAGACGACCGTCAATCAATACCCGCAGGGGCGGACGCGCAGCGGCCAGCGCGGTCAATTCTGCATTGAGACCCAACTCATCGGGGCGCACGGTGAGGCGGGCCTTGTCGGCCAGCACCGTATCGGCTCCGGTCAGCACTACGCTCGACTGCGCGCGCAGACGCTGAACGGCGGAACGCGCCTCGGGACCGGTGATCCACTGGCTTTCGCCGCTGGCCATAGCGGTTCGGCCATCCAGGCTCATGGCCATCTTCACGCGTATGTAGGGCTGTCCGGTTTCCATGCGCTTGAGAAAGCCTTTGTTCAGCGCTCGCGCTTCGCTTTCCAGCACGCCGCATTGAACGCCGATACCAGCATTCATCAGGCGCAACAGGCCACGACCGGACACGTCAGGGTTGGGGTCCTGCATGGCCGCGACAACCCGCGCCAGCCCGGCGTTGACCAGCGCATCGGCACAGGGCGGCGTGCGCCCCTGGTGGCTGCACGGTTCAAGGGTGACGTAGGCGGTCGCGCCTCTGGCAAGTTCGCCGGCCTGGCGCAGGGCATGCACTTCGGCATGCGGCTCGCCAGCCCGTACATGCCAGCCCTCACCGACGATCTGGCCGTCACGCACAATAACGCAGCCGACGCGCGGGTTGGGGTGCGTGGAGTAGAGCCCGTTACGCGCCAGCTCCAGCGCACGCGCCATGTAATGAACGTCGAGAGCCGCCTGTTCAGTCAGCAATGCACTTATTCCTTACCCGGCTCGCGGGCCAGACGGTCGATTTCTTCACGAAATTCGTTGAGGTCCTGAAAGCGGCGGTACACCGAGGCGAAGCGGATGTAGGCCACTTCATCGAGCTTTTGCAGCTCGGCCATGACCAGTTCGCCAACCACCAGCGATTTGACTTCGCGCTCGCCGGTCGCTCGCAGCTTGTGCTTGATGTGCACCAGTGCCGCCTCGAGGCGCTCGACACTCACCGGACGCTTTTCAAGCGCACGTTGCATACCGGCGCGCAGTTTTTCTTCATCGAAAGGCTGACGACTGCCATCCTGTTTGATCAGACGCGGCAAAACCAGCTCGGCAGTTTCGAACGTTGTGAAGCGCTCGCCGCAGGCCAGACACTCGCGTCGGCGGCGTACTTGCTCGCCTTCGGCGACGAGGCGGGAGTCGATGACTTTGGTGTCATTGGCACCGCAGAAGGGACAGTGCATGGTGTCTGGCAACGAAAGAATGAGGAGCGCCATGTTAGCGCATCCTGCTGGCAAGACAAGGCTGAGGGTTTACGGTATATAGACGCGCATTAAAGCGATGTGAAATTGCCTGCGCTCGGTAATACTGCATGCATGGCGTCACTCAGCCTTTCGATTTTTGTCTTGTGGAGCTCTTGATGACGTTACGCCCCGTTATTCTACTCGGCCTCATTGGCTTGCTGGCCGCGTGCAGCAGCAATGACGCGCCAAAACCGGCTGCGGCACCGCCCGTCGCCCCGGCAATCAAAGTACCTGCCGGGCCCGGCCCGCTGCAACCGTACCAACGTGAACTCAGCGGGCAACTGCTCGGCGTACCTGCCGGGGCCGAGGTCGAACTGGCGATGCTGGTGATCGACGAGCGCGGTCGTCCACAGAAGCTGCTGACCAACACCTTGCTGAAGGGCAACGGCCAGTCATTGCCGTTCCAGTTACGCTTCAACCCGGAAGCCTTTCCGGTAGGCGGGCGTGTCGAACTGCGCGGCCGCGCCAGTCAGTCAGGGCAATTGATACTGCACCTGCCGTCGATGCGCATCGACCAGCCCACCACTCAGGCACTGGGGCAATTGCAATTCGTCAAGGCGCCATGATTGCTCCGCGACACCTTCAGGACGCGCTGAGCAAACTGCTCGGCGACGCCCGGCTGGTTGTCACAACGTTGCCGGGCACTGAGCTGAAACTGTGGCTGATCGACGATGCCAACATGGACCGTGCCTTCAGCCCGGATGAAACGCGCCGCATTCTGGAAGAGCCACCGTACTGGAGCTTCTGCTGGGCCAGCGGCCTGGCCCTGGCGCGCTTTCTGGCCGAAAACCCGCACTGGGTAGAAGGCAAGCGAGTACTGGATTTCGGTGCTGGTTCGGGCGTGGCAGGTATTGCCGCGCTCAGGGCCGGGGCGCTTGAGGTGGTGGCCTGTGATCTCGACCCGTTGGCGATCGCTGCCTGCCGGGCCAATGCCGAACTCAACCAGGTGCAGTTAAGCTACTCGACGGATTTTTTCGCCGAAGCGGATCGCTTTGATCTGATTCTGGTTGCCGACGTGCTGTACGACCGCGCCAACCTGCCGCTGCTGGATCAATTTCTGTCCCGGGGCCGCGAAGCACTGGTGGCAGACTCCCGCGTGCGCGACTTCAAGCACGCTGCTTACCAGCGCCTGACGATGCTGCATGCGCACACCCTGCCGGACCTGGCTGAACTGAACCCCACGAGTTTCGGGATGTGAGTCTGTATCACGCGACGCGGTGAGCGCTAAATAACAGCTCGGGAGCGCTCAGCTAAACGGTCTCTGTAGGAGCGAACTTGTTCGCGAAGGAGGTCGTTCGAACGATAAATTCCCAGAGAATTTTCCGTCCCTTTCGCGAACATGTTCGTTCCCACGGCCTTCGGCCAGAATCAAAAGCAGATGTGTGGATAGCGCTGAGCGTGCGGGGCAAGGATGATGCCTCACCGCCGACGCCGCTTTCAGCATTGCCCTGCGGGCTTTATAGTTGGCGGCATTCAGATTCTTCGAGACGTGCAATGAGCCAGGAAACTGCTTACATCTTCGACGCAACCGCCGCGAACTTTGATCAACTGGTGATCGAAAAATCGTTCGACCAGCCCGTACTGGTCGATTTCTGGGCCGAGTGGTGTGCGCCCTGCAAGGTCTTGATGCCCCTGCTGCAGCAAATCACCGAGAGTTATCAGGGCGAATTGCTGCTGGCCAAGGTCAATTGCGACATCGAGCAGGACATTGTTGCGCGCTTCGGTATTCGTAGCCTGCCGACCGTGGTGCTGTTCAAGGACGGCCAGCCGGTGGATGGTTTTGCCGGAGCCCAGCCTGAATCGGAAATCCGCAAGATTCTCGAACAGCATGTCGTCATGCCGCCTCCGCCGACCGCCGATCCACTCAAGCAAGCGCAAGAGCTGTTTGCCGAAAGCCGTTTTGCCGAAGCCGAAGCACTGCTCAAGGTGCTGTTGGGCGAAGACAACACCAATGCCGCAGCACTGATTCTGTATGCGCGCTGCCTGGCAGAACGTGGCGAACTGAGCGAGGCAAAGGCAGTGCTGGACGCCGTTACCGGTGATGCACACAAAGCCGAGCTGGCGGGTGCCAAGGCGCAACTGACGTTCCTGGCACAAGCGGCCACCCTGCCGGATGTAGCCGAACTGAAAAGTCGTCTGGCGCAAAACCCTCAGGATGACGAAGCGGTGCATCAACTGGCGATTCAGCAATTGACGCGTCAACAGTACGAAGCCGCGCTGGATGGCCTGCTCAAACTGTTCATTCGCAATCGCAATTACGCCGAGGGCCTGCCGCACAAGACGCTGCTGCAAGTGTTCGACCTGCTGGGCAATGAGCATCCACTGGTGACCGCATACCGTCGCAAGCTGTTCGCCGCGCTGTATTAAGCCAGCTTGCCACCGGCACCGCGCGGGTGCCGGTGGCTGAACAACCAGGTCAGATCACGTCGCGTCGACCCAGCTGTACAGCGGCGCATCCCCGCCGCTCTCGACCTTCACGTTCGCAGAGTGACGCAGGCGCACCAGCAAATGCTTGCCTGCCGCGGTACTGCCGGCCAGCCCTTCCAGTTGCCCCAGCAGATCCGGCCCACTCATCTGCCCGGCCTTTTGCAACAACTCCTGTGCGACCTGCCACAGCCTGTCGTCCTGGTTGAGAGGCTTGCTCTCGACCACGGCGGCCGATAAGTCGGGAGCTGCCGCCTTGAGCTGCGCGCCCAGTTGCGCCCAGTCGCCTTCGTCCAGTTCAAGAGTCAAATCCACCGGCCACTGGCCTACGGTTCCACGAATACGCAACATGATGTGTACCTGCTGACAGTCAGGCATACATGCTCCCACAGGCTGGCGCGCATGCCCATGATCAACCGTAACGCCACTGGCTGATGACCGGCTCTTTGCCGTTCATGAAGTTGCCAAGCGCCCGCACGTCATAGACATTTTCCCAATGCTCGACAATTTTGCCATCACGGAACCGCCACAGGCCGCAAAACGGCATGATGATCTTCCGGCCCTCGCAACTGGCGCGCATCTCGCCCAGCACCGAGCCATAGTGCTCGTTGGCAATGATGTCGTGGACATCCATGTAGAGGGTCTGACGTGTGCGCCTGAGCAGATTGATTTCGTGGGAAATGCCAATGGCTATGGACAAGCCACCACCAGCGCCCTGATCGGCTTTGTGCAGCACAATGTCGGCGTCGGCGAATTCGGTAATTCGAGTTGGATCCTTGTACACCGCACGCAGGATTTCTCTATTCGGATGGAGCTTGTTCATGAGTATCTTCCCTGATGTCACACTCGGCTGGCGATGAAAACCCTCCCGGCGCATCCGGCGCAGGTACAGCGATTTTCATTTTTCAGAGTAGGACCTGATGACGCAAAGGCTGAGACTACTTCAGCATAAGCACGGGCCAGGGTATTCCAGATAACGCCGCCAGATAACGGTCCATGAAGACCGGCTAGTCCAGTGCTTGAACAAAAACACGTCCACGCACACCAGCACTTGTTATAAGATCACATAACAAATTTCATCAATATTGTCCCCGGAGTCCGCTATGCGCCGTTTGCTACTCGCCTTGCCTTTCGCCCTGTTGCCACTCGTTGCTGCCCACGCAGCCGAAGTACATGACCATGATCACGGCGATGAACACGGCAGTCTGGGAGCCCACGAGCATGGCGTAGGACGTCTGGATGTGGTGCTGGAAGGCAAGACGCTGGAATTTGAATTCGACAGCCCGGCCATGAATATCGTCGGTTTCGAGCACGTTGCAACTTCGGATGAAGACAAGGCCAAAGTCGCCAAGGCGCGCGAGTTGCTACTCAAGCCCAACGCGCTGTTCAGCATCGCCGATGCTGCCAATTGCTCGGCCACCTCGGTGAAACTGGAAAGCCCGCTGTTCGGCGACAAGGATGACGATCACGATGAGCACGCTCAGGGCGGCGATGCCGATCATCATGAGCACAGCGAAATTCACGGCCACTACAAGTTCGTCTGTGACGCACCGGCCGTTCTGAAGAGGCTCGACCTGTCACAAATCTTCAAAACCTTTCCCGACACCAAGAAGCTTCAGGTACAACTGATCTCGCCAGGCGCCCAATCGGGCGCAGAAGTGATCGCAGCCAACCCAACGCTGAAATTCTGATCGCACTCTGCGGTACAACGACCGGGCCTGGCCCGGTCTTTTAATTTCCAACCTAGCGTGAGTCAGCCCATGACCCAAGCACTGATCGAGCTATCGAACCTGAGCTTCAACTGGCCAGGCCATCCGCAGTTACTGGACATCCCCGAATTTCGCCTGCAAACCGGCGAAACCCTGTTCCTCAAAGGCCCCAGCGGCAGCGGCAAAACCACTTTGCTGGGCCTGCTGGGCGGCGTGCAAAAACCTGTCAGCGGCAGCATTCGCCTGTTGAATCAGGACCTGTCGACACTGTCGGCGGCAGCACGTGATCGCTTCCGAGTCGATCACACCGGCTACATCTTTCAGCAGTTCAATTTGTTGCCGTTTCTGTCGGTGCGAGAAAACATCGAGCTGCCCTGCCATTTTTCCAGCGTCCGCGCCGAGCGTGCGAAGCAACGCCACGGCAGCGTCGAAAAAGCGACCACCACCCTGCTCGCCCACCTGGGCCTGAAAGACCCGGCGATGCTGACACGACGTGCCGACTCACTGTCCATCGGCCAGCAACAACGCGTGGCCGCGGCCCGTGCGCTGATCGGTCAACCTGAACTGGTGATCGCCGACGAACCCACTTCGGCGCTGGACGCCGACTCTCGCGAAGCGTTCATTCGCCTGCTGTTCGCCGAATGCCGCGAGGCCGGGGCCAGCCTGCTGTTTGTCAGCCATGACCAGAGCCTGGCACCGCTGTTTGATCGCAATCTGTCGCTCAGCGACCTGAATCGCGCCGCCGTCGCCGTGGAGATTTGAGATGTATCTGTTTCGTCTGGCCATGGCCAGCCTGGCCAACCGCCGTTTCACTGCGTTTCTCACTGCCTTCGCCATTGCGCTGTCGGTGTGCCTGTTACTGGCCGTAGAGCGGGTGCGCACCGAAGCCCGCTCCAGCTTCGCCAGCACCATCAGCGGTACCGACCTGATCGTCGGCGCACGTTCCGGTTCGATCAACCTGTTGCTGTACTCGGTATTTCGCATCGGCAACGCCACCAACAACATTCGCTGGGACAGCTTTGAGCATTTTGCCCAGAGCAAACAGGTCAAATGGGCGATCCCGGTTTCGCTGGGCGACTCCCATCGTGGCTATCGGGTAATGGGCACCAACGAAGCGTATTTCGAGCATTATCAGTTCGGTCGCCAACAGCATCTGGAAATGGCCGAAGGACGTGAATTCAAGACCGATCCCTTTGAGGTAGTGCTGGGTTCGGAGGTCGCCAAGGCGCTGCATTATAAATTGGGAGACAAACTGGTATTGGCGCACGGTGTCGCGGCGATCAGTCTGGTCAAGCATGACGACAAGCCGTTCACCGTGGTCGGCATACTCAAGCCGACCGGTACACCGGTGGACCGCACGCTGCATATCAGCCTGGGCGGCATGGAAGCCATTCATATCGATTGGCACAACGGCGCACCGGCGCGAGGCAACGAGCGTATCTCTGCCGATCAGGCACGCAATATGGATCTGACGCCGACTGCGATCACCGCTTTCATGCTGGGTTTGAACAGCAAGATCTCAACCTTCAGTCTGCAACGCGAAATCAACGAATACCGTGGCGAGCCCATGCTGGCGATTCTGCCCGGCGTGGCGCTGCAAGAGCTGTGGAGCCTGATGGGCACCGCGGAAAAGGCACTGTTCGTAATTTCGCTGTTCGTGGTGCTGACCGGTCTGATCGGCATGCTGACCGCGATTCTCACCAGCCTCAATGAACGACGCCGGGAGATGGCCATCCTGCGCTCGGTCGGCGCACGGCCCTGGCATATCGCAAGTCTGCTTATACTTGAAGCCTTCGCCCTGGCACTTGCGGGTGTCATCAGCGGCCTCGCACTGCTCTATATCGGCATCTTCGTGGCCAGAGACTACGTGCTAGACAACTACGGTCTGTACCTGTCGTCTATGCCACCTGGCCAATATGAATGGACCCTGCTCGGTGCCATTCTCGGTTGCGCGCTGTTGATGGGAACCGTGCCAGCCTGGCGAGCCTACAGGCAGTCACTGGCCGATGGACTGTCGATTCGTTTATGAGGACCTTCATGATGCGGCGCATGCTACTCACTCTGCTGCTTTCGGTTTCCACTCAACTGTGGGCCGCCGAGCCGCGTGAACTGACCTGGAATGACATGATTCCACCCGATGCACCCGTGGTGAAGCCGGTAACGGCTCCGATACACGATATGTCCAAGCTGTCCGATGCACTGGCCATGGAGGCAGCGCCTGCGGCCCATCAACTGGCTCCGCATGCACCAGTGGTCAAGGCACTGGATGGCAAGCTGGTGCGTTTACCGGGCTACATCGTGCCACTTGAGGTCAGTGAGGAAGGCAGAGTGACGGAGTTTTTGCTGGTGCCGTATTTCGGTGCCTGCATCCATGTGCCGCCGCCGCCAGCGAACCAGATCGTGCATGTCACGAGTGAGCTGGGTGTGAAGGTCGATGAGCTGTATCAGCCGTACTGGATCGAAGGACCGATGCAGGCCAAATCGTCTACCAGCGAACTGGCAGAAGCGGGTTATCAGATGCAGGCAGACAAGATACTTGTCTACGAGTTGCCGGATTCATAAGGATGACGAGGTTCCCAGCGATTTCATTGAGCTGAGTCAAAGTCGCCGCTCGACAGCGCTTTAACATTATGCCCATAAATTTTGACTGATCTCTGGAGCCTCCATGAACAAGCACTTGCTACGCGCGTCTGTTGTCGCGCTTGCCATCGCCGCCCCGGTCGCGGCACATGCCTACGAGCCTGGCGACTTCATCGTTCGCGCCGGTGTTGCGCACGTCCAGCCCAATGAAGACAGCGGCGAAGTCCGTCTGGACGGTGCCAAGGTCTCCGGCACCAAAGCCACTGTCGATGGCGAAAACCAGCTCGGTCTGACCTTCGCTTACATGCTGACCCAGCATGTCGGCATCGAGCTGCTGGCTGCTACACCGTTCAGCCACACCGTTTCAGTAAAAGGCCTGGGGCCAGGCCTGGACGGCAAGCTGGCTGATATCAAGCAACTGCCGCCGACGCTGTCGTTGCAGTACTACCCGATGGAACCTTCGTCGAAATTTCAACCGTATGCGGGCGTGGGTATCAACTACACCACCTTCTTCGATACCGACCTGACCGGCAATCGCAAGGATCAGGGTTTCAGCAACCTCAAGCTCAAGGACTCGGTTGGTCTGGCTGCTCAGTTGGGCATGGACTATATGATCACTGACAACGTACTGGTCAACGCCTCGGTCTGGTACGTCGACATCGATACCAAAGCGACTGTGGACGGCCCTTCTGCCCTGGCCGTCGGCAAGACCAAGGTCGACGTGGATATCGACCCGTGGGTATACATGGTGGGCGTGGGTTACAAGTTCTGACCTGCACACCTTCAAGCGCCACACACACAAAGGCACCCTTATCGGGTGCCTTTGTGTTTTGTGGTTTGAACTCTGCGTGCTGGATTCCTGATTATCGTGCCGTTATTTAACCCGCGCCCGGACTCCTGGCTATCGTGCCGATGCTCCGCGTCGGCATGCAGTTCGTGACGCTCTGCGTCACAAATAGGCGCTGCACCGCACGCTCAAGAGCGGACGCAGAGCGTCCAGAAATGCATCACCACGCAGAGCGTGGGGACGATCAGCACTTACAGTCGATGCGGGGCTCATTGCCCCATCAGCAACTCAAGCCCACGAACCAGTGGTGTCGGCTCATCAATGCTGAAGTGCTCCAGCAGACGCTGGTTACTGGCCCGTGAATGCTTGATGTCGCCCGAGCGCGGTGCCTGATAGCTCACTTCCGGCTGTTTCCCGACCACTTGCGAGAGCGCCGACAGCAGCTCGTTAAGCGAAGTGGTCTTGTTCAGGCCGACGTTTATCGCACCTTCGATGGCGTTTTCCCGTGACAGGGCCTGCAGCAGCAGCTTGAGCAGGTCGCCCACGTAGAAGAAATCGCGCGTTTGCTCGCCGTCGCCAAACACGCTGATCGGCAGGCCTTTCTGGATGCGTTCGGCAAAGATGCTGATCACGCCCGAATACGGCGACGACGGATCCTGGCGCGGGCCGAAGATGTTGAAGAAGCGAAAGATCACCGGCTCCAAACCATGCTGACGGCGGTAGAAATCCAGGTAGAACTCGCTGGCCAGCTTGTCCGATGCGTACGGAGTCAGCGGTGCTTTGGTGGTGTCTTCGGTGATCGCTTCGCCTTCGCCGTTGTTGCCGTATACCGCCGCGCTGGACGCGAAGATCACGCGCTTGATGCCCGCTTCGCGCATGGCCTCACAGACATTCAGTGTGCCGATGAAGTTGCTTTGATGGGTGCGCACCGGGTCGTCAACTGACGCCTGAACCGAGGCCACCGCTGCCAGGTGCACCACGGCCTTACAGCCTTGCGCAGCGCGCTTGACCAGCTCGGCATCGGCTACGTCGCCTTCGATCAGTTCAACCCGCGGGTTGTCGAGCGGCAGATTGCTGCGCTTGCCCGCCGAGAGGTTGTCGAGGATACGCACGCAATGCCCGTCGGCAAGCAATGCATCTGTCAGGTGCGAGCCAATGAAACCCGCACCTCCCGTAATCAGAACAGGGGCGTCAGACATGTCGATAATACCGGTCCAGCAGGCTTGGCAAGCCGGCCCGCCAGGCGCGGGGCTTGATGCCGAAAGTGTGGAGAATTTTCTTGCAGGCCAGCACCGCGTGCTGCGGTTCCTCGGCTGCATCGGGACGCGCGGCGTGAGCCTGTGCGGTGGGCGATTCAATGGCCAGCGGGTGCAGCAGACGTGCTTCGGTGAGCACCGCCTGACCCAGCGCCAGTGGCGTGGTCGCTTCGTGCCCGGCGTAGTGGTACGTGCCCCACAGCGGCGCTTCGCAATCGAGTTGCTTGACGATTGAAATAATCACCCGCGCCGCATCATCGACCGGCGTCGGGTTGCCGCGTCGATCATCGGCCAGCAGCAGCTCTCCGGGTTCTTTGGCGCGCGAAAGAAAGCGGCCAAGCACGCCATCAGCGCTGTCATCCAGCAACCAGCCAAAACGCACAAGCACATGTTGCGGACAGGTGGCGCGCACGCTTTGCTCGATACGCCACAGCGCCTGACCGCGCAGACCCAAGGGCACTGGCTCGTCTTTTTCGCTGTAGGCAGTCGCGCGCGAGCCATCGAACACACGATAACTGGAAGGCTGGACCAGCGTGATGTTGTGGTGCTGACACAGTTCGGCCAGACGCTCGACAGAGCGCTCCTGGTGGGTCAGGCGCGCTGCGCTCACGGTCTCCGCCTGAAACCAGTCGAAGTAGTAAGCAAGGTTTATCAGGGCATCGGGGCGGGTGTCATCAAGCAGTTGCGTGAGGCTCGCCACGTCCCAGCCGTCTTGCGGTGGACGTGGTGCGAGGAAACCAATGTCTTCCTCGGCACCCAGACGAATCAGCGCCTGCCCGAGGGCATTCCCGCCGCCCAACAGCATAAGGCGCATTCGCATAGAGTCAGCAGGCTCGGTATCAGATAATCAAACGAACAATTGAAAAACGCCTGCAAACATAACACGTTGCCTGCCAACCCCCAACAGTTGCGCAGCCTGGCGGGTCAATGACGCCGCCACAATGCGTTGCAGCGTCTCATGCCGCCCGATTGATTACTGAGCTGCCGGACCCGGCGGGCTGTTGCCCTTGGGCAGACCAAGCGGTGCAGGTGTCGGCGCAGAAGGTGTCGGCGCAGAAGGTGTCGCAGCGGCAGGGTCCGAGGGCGCAGGAGGCCCCTCGGCTTCGACACCCGCCTGCGGGTTGTTGAAGCCCGGCCCCATAACCATCTGTGGATAAGTCTGCGCGAAACGCACATTCGGGTTTTTATCCACAAGACGCTTGAGGCGCTCGTTGAAGGCGCGCCCCACTGCGTACTGACCACCGGAAGAGGTGCGGAATTGCGCGGTCAACACCATGCCGTTCAGGTTCATGCTGTCGACGCCGAACACCTCCAGCGGTCCTTGCAGGTTGTGCTTGAGCAGAATGTCATCGCTGATCGACTGCCCGGTTTCGCGGATCAGCGCCAGCGCATCATCAATATCCGAGTCATAAGTGAACTGCACCGAGAAGAACGCATAAGCGAACTGCCGCGACTGGTTGGTGACCGCCTTGATCTGCCCGAACGGCACGGAATGGACAAAACCCTTGCCGTCACGCAGGCGCACGGTACGGATGGTCAGGCTTTCCACCGATCCGGAGTGACCGGTACTGAGCACTACCCAATCGCCCACCGAGAAAGTGTCTTCGATGATGATGAACAGACCGGTGATCACGTCCTGCACCAGTTGTTGCGAACCGAAACCGATGGCCAGACCGACAACCCCGGCACCCGCCAGCAGCGGTGCAACGTTGATGCCCAGGTTGGCCATGGTGGTGATCGCGCAGATCACCACCAGAATGATTTTCACCGCGTTGCGCAGCAGCGGCAGAATGGTCTTGATTCGCGTGCTCGGCTGACGGCCACTGCGATGGTTCGCTGGTGGTTTGAGAGCTTCCTGAATGGCCGTGTCGAGCACCACCCACAGCAGCCAGGTGACCACAAAGATCAGGCCGATGCTGCTCAGCGAATCGCTGATCACGCGACCCAGCGTGTTGCGCTGGGCAAACTCGAACATCGAGAAGCCCCAGATACGCCCCAGTATCTCGATGAACCCGATGGCCAGCGCAATGCGCAGCACCGCGTACACCAGGCTCAGCAGACGCGCCTTGTACACATGCCCGCCGCGCCCCAGGGATTCGGTCGGTTTGAACAGGTGCTGGAACACTGTGCTCAAAAATACCGTGGCGATCAGCAGAATGGTGGTGAACAACGCACAACGCAGCGCTTCCTGACTGTCTTCACCGGCTCCGATCAGGTTGATCGCCGAGACCAGAATCATCAGCAGGATTGGCAAGTGCCACAGGTTGGAGAAGATTTTCAGCGACTGCTGCAGTGCTGGCCGTTGCAGGCGGCTGCTCAAGGAACGGTTACGAATCAGGTGCGCCACCGGGCGGCGCACCTTGATGATCAGCATGCAGAACACCACCGACGCAAACAGCCCGGTGAACACCGCAACGCTGGTGGTGACGTTGCTGCCCAGTTGGCGGGCGATCTGCGGGCTGGTCAGTGCATCGCTCAGCGCCGCCAGAAAACCGACCACAAACAGTGGCCTCGGCGTGTAGCGGCGAATCATGCGTACCGCGGCGCGCTTGTGCCCGGAGTTGAACATCACAATCACGCAGAGCAGCACCGAGGTCGACACGATGCCACTGCTGGTCGCATAGGCAAAGCACAGCGCCAGAGCACGGCCCACCGAAGACGGCATGAAGTGGCTGACGTAGAGAGTCAATGGCAGACAGACGATGGCTGGCAAGGTGAACGGCAATACGTATTTGAGCAGCGCCTGACTGCGCTCGCGCACCCGCATGAACGGCGTCCGGCACAAGCGCACCGCCAGAAAACGACCCAACGAGGTCAGAACGGCAAACGAGCCGATCCAGACAAACGACAAGGCGAGGAAGTCCCCGGCAACACTCCACGGAGAACGTGTAGTGCGCTTGTTGACCAGCTTCTCCAGCTCGTCGGCTGCACGGTCGGCGCGCAGCTGCCAGGCGTCGAAGAGGTTGTCGTCAAGATTGAGCTTTTCCTGGACGTCATCAATGCTGGAACTGATGGCACCGAGCAACCCGCCCTGCACCAGAAGCTCCGGGGCCTCTGCCGCCGCTGGCTCGCCGCCGTCTGCCGGTTTCGCATCCGCCTTTTCAGCGGCCTTGTCATCCGCTTTCGCTGCAGGTTTGTCAGCTGCTTTGCCATCGGCCTTTTCGGCCGCCTTGTCGTCGGTCGGCACCGCAGCGCCCATTGGCAACGCAGGTACATCGGCTGCCTGGAGATTGAAACTGCCTGCGAATAACAGCAGACCCGACAGGATCAAGATTTTCAGCTGAGACGCCACGCAGTTCTCTCCTTCGATGGACAAATACAACCATGAACAGGCCAAAGCGCGCTTTGATCCCAAGGAACTGATTCCCTTATGCCCGGCAAGTTCGGTTCCGGCAGGGAAATACGATGAGCCGATGTTTCAAAAAATTGCGCCAGAACAGTACGCTCATTCTTCCCGACTGAACTATGCAAAGCGCCAACTGCCGGAATTATCGGCGGCTGCCGAAGGCATGCATGAGCCTGTGCACCAGAGCGCTTGCCCGATCAACCCGACATCGAGAGGAATCTGCATGAGCACGTTCAACGCAAAAGATGGCACCGAGATCTATTACAAGGACTGGGGCGAGGGTAAGCCGGTACTGTTCAGCCACGGCTGGCCGCTGGATGCGGATATGTGGGAATACCAGATGGAATACCTCAGCAGCCGGGGCTATCGCACCATTGCCTTCGACCGCCGAGGCTTCGGTCGTTCCAGCCAGCCGTGGACCGGTTATGACTACGACACCTTCGCTGACGATATCGCCGAGCTGATCGAGCACCTTGATCTGCACGACGTGACGCTGGTGGGCTTTTCCATGGGCGGCGGCGATGTGACGCGCTATATCGCAAAATATGGTAGCGAGCGAGTTGCCAAACTGGCCTTGCTGGGCTCGGTCACACCGTTTTTCCTCAAGACTGACGACAATCCGGAAGGCGTCGACAAATCAGTGTTCGATGGCATCAAGGAGGGTCTGCTCAAAGACCGCGCGCAATTCATCAGTGATTTCGCCACGCCGTTCTACGGCCTGAACAAAGGACAGAAGGTTTCCGAGGGCGTACAGGCCCAGACCTTGAATATCGCCCTGCTCGCCTCGCTCAAAGGCACTCTGGATTGCGTGACGGCGTTCTCCGCAACCGACTTCCGCCCGGACATGGCGAAAATCGATGTGCCGACCCTGGTGATTCATGGCGATGGTGATCAGGTTGTGCCGTTCGAAGCATCAGGCAAGCGCGCCGCCGAGCTGATCAAGGGTGCAGAGTTGAAGGTCTATCCCGGCGCGCCGCACGGCTTTGCCGTGACCCATGCCGAGGCACTCAACAAAGACCTGCTGGCGTTTGTGCAGGGCTGATATTTTTATGTAACAGGGAGTCGGTTGCCGACTCCCCGCAGGCAGCGAATCAGTCGGCCTGAACGGTCAACTGATTCTGCTCGCCCAGCCCCGCAATCCCCAGGCGCATGCGTTGCCCTGCGCGCAGGAAGACAGGCTCTGGCTTGACGCCCAGGCCCACACCCGGCGGCGTACCCGTGGAGATGACATCACCCGGTTGCAGGCTCATGCAACGGCTCAGGTAGGCGATCAGTTGCGGCACGTTGAAAATCAGCGTGCGCGTATTGCCATTCTGATAACGATGACCGTCAACCTCCAGCCACAGGTCGAGTGAGTGAGGGTCGGTAACCTCGTCGCGGGTCACCAGCCAAGGGCCTATCGGACCAAAGGTATCGAAGCCTTTACCCTTGTCCCAGGTTCCGCCGCGCTCAAGCTGCCACTCGCGCTCCGACACATCGTTGACTACGCAATAACCGGCAACGTGCTCCATGGCAACGGCTTCGTCGATATAACGCCCGCCCTTGCCGATGATCACGCCCAGCTCGACCTCCCAGTCAGTCTTGAGCGAACCGCGAGGAATTTCGACGTTATCGTCCGGGCCGCAAATTGCGCTGGTCCACTTGTTGAATATGATGGGTTCCTTGGGCACTTCCATCCGCGATTCGGCTGCGTGGTCGGCGTAGTTCAGGCCTATGCAGATAAACTTGCCGACCTGCCCGACGCACGCCCCGATGCGCGGTCGGCCCGCCACCAAAGGCAGGCTTTCGGGATCAAGCGCGGCCAGGCTGGCAAGGCCTGCCGGGCTCAACACCTCGCCAGCGATGTCCGTGACATGCGCGGACAGATCGCGAATCTGGTAGGCAGCATCAAGCAGGCCTGGCTTTTCCTGGCCCTTTTCACCGTAACGAAGCAATTTCATCGAGTTCTCCCGTTTCAGTCCAAGGTGCAAACCGCGGATTCAGAGGGTGATGCCCTGTTGTCCGGCCTTCGGAAATACATATTCACGATTGGGCTGAACCCACTGACTCTGGACAGATAGCATCGCAACGGACGCCTTGCCTAATGAAATTTACGACCAACTGCCCAGCACGCCGGTTGGCATTGACCGGCAGAAAAATAGGGATAAAACGCCACTGGTCATAATTAATACATACAGTGAGTATTAATATCACCCCCAGTTCAAACGAGCCCTTTCGTTGAAACGAGCCCCTCGAAAACACGACGGACTCGTACGTCTTGAAGGGCGAACTGGACTCATGTCAACGCTAACACCGTCCTGCAGATTCCCCGTCGCAAGCGCGGCGCCCTGACGCCCCAGGAAAACCTTTTCATGAACAATCGATCGATACCGCGTGCTTCTCGATTCCCGATAACGCGCCTTGCGTTGCTGGTTTCATTGAATTCACTGTGCCTGATCAGCCCGTTCATTCAGGCCGATGACGATGTGCCCACCTCAGTAACGGCACCCGCCAGCGACGACACCGCTGCCGTGACACTGGGCACGGTGTCAGTGATTGGCCAGGGCGAAACCCGGCAGGTGCAACGCGTCACGCAAAAGGACGTAAGCGCTTATTCCGCAGGCACCAGCCCGTTGAAAGTTCTGCAACGGCTACCGGGGGTCAACTTCCAGTCCGGCGACCCGCTGGGTCGTGAAGAAGGCAGCCAGCGCATCAGCCTGCGCGGTTTTGACATGCACCACCTAGGCTACACCCTGGACGGCGTCACGCTTGGCAACATGAGCTTCGGCAACTTCAACGGTCTGAGCATCACCCGGGCGATCATCGCGGAAAACATCGCCGCCAGCGAAGTGGCTCCAGGCATCGGTTCGCTGGGCACGGCATCGAACAGCGATCTGGGCGGCACCATCCAGTTCACCAGTTCCAATCCGGACAAGGAATTCGGCGCGCGACTGTCACAGACCCTGGGCAGTTACGACACCTCGCGCACTTTCATGCGCGTCGACACAGGCGAATACAACGGTCTGTCCGCTTACGTGTCGGGAGAAAAGTACGACGCCGATGCCTGGAAAGGTCACGACAACCCGCAAAAATCCGACGCTGTGAACGCCAAGGTCAATTACAACTTCGGCGAAAACCGCGTGAGCTTTTTCCACAGCACCTCGTCTCACGACGAAGCCAATCTGCCCAGTCTGTCGAAGAGCATCATCCAGCGTCTGGGCTACAACTGGGGTTACTACACGCCGGACTGGACCCGCGCGGTCAATGCGGCCAACGGCATCTACACCGGCGGCGTAACCAGCGCAGGCGATGCGACCTACAACGCCAGCAGCCTGCGCGACGACGAACTGGACATCCTCAACGGCAATTTCTCGCTCACCGATGATCTGGTGCTGGACGCCACGGTCTATCACCACCATGACTCGGGCCGGGGCAATTCGTACTATCCGTTCATCTTTACCAGCGGCTCGACCACTGTCCCCAGCAACTCGATTCGCAGCACGGTGTATGACATTGATCGAACCGGCTTCCAGAGTTCGCTGACCTACTTCCTGGGCCAGCATGAAATTCAGGGCGGGTTCTGGATTCAATCGAACAAGAACGACATCGCCCGTTACCTGTTCGATACCACCAATGCGACTCCGCAAAACCATATCGTCAAAACCAATGGCCTGAGGCAGGCGGCGACAGTACTGGACCAGAGCTACAACGACCTGACCCGACAGTTTTTCCTGCGCGACACCTATACCCTGCTCGATGACCGTCTCAAGCTTGAGTTCGGCGCAAAGAACACTGTCACCACCTCCACTGCCGAAGGTAAAGGCGGCGGTTATGCCAGCGGTTCGCTGGAAGCGCGGGACAGGTTTTTGCCGCAAGTGGGCGCAACCTACACACTCAATGACAGCGATGAAGTGTTCACGTCTTATTCGGAAAACATGGCGGCCTTTCCGAGTGGCGGTTACAGCCCGTTCTTCACCACGCAGACCGCAGTGGATGCGCAGAACGGCTTCAAGGACCTCAAACCCGAAACCTCGAAAACCGCTGAACTGGGCGTGCGCCGCAGCACAAAGCTGTATTCGGCATCCGCGGCGGTCTACAACACCAAATTCGACAATCGCCTGGTGGCCATCACCAACTGTACCGGCATCGTCATCTGCCAGAACGGCGTTGCCAACGTCGGCTCTGTCACCAGTCGGGGCCTGGAACTGTCATTCGGCCTGACGCCCGACGAGCACTGGCGCTGGTCCAACTCCATGTCCTACAACCACAGCACTTATGACGACGACTATGCCAGCGGCGGCAGCACCGTTCATGTGAAAGGCAAAACCGTCGTCGATACGCCCAAGCTGATGTATTCCAGCAACCTGGACTGGAATTGGGAGCACTGGAATGCCGGCATGCAGGGCAACTACATCAGCAAGCGCTATTACACTTACACCAACGACTCCAGTGTCAGCGGCTACTGGGTAGCGAACGCCAACCTCGGTTACGACTTCGGCAAACTCGGCGCCGTCAAAGACACCACCGTCTCGCTGAACATGGTCAACCTGTTCGACAAGCGTTACATCTCCACCCTCAACACCGACGCCAGCGCAGCGACCGACCCGGCGGGCAATTTGCAGATTCTGCAGGTGGGCACGCCACGCAGCGCGTTTGTAACACTGGGCGTGAAACTTTGATTGATGCTGACTGAAAGCGGGCGAAGGATCGCCCCATCTGCCACTTACATTGAATTACGTCGCGCGGCTTGCTCTTGGAGACAGGCTCTTGTGGGAGCGAGCTTGAGCTTGCTCGCGAAGGCAATGTACCTGTCTCTGCACGACTGCGTGGGTTGCCAACCTCAATGGCGACGAATACCCCATCGTGCTGCATACTCCCCTGACATACAGCGCCTGACCTTCATCTGGACACCCCATGACACCCAACGCAGAACTCTATAACCCGTCCACCGAATATGCCGACAAGCTGATTTCGCGCATCGGACAAACACCTTCGTGGATCGCAAAACGCATTGGTGTGACTGACAAGCGCATTCGCTACATTCTGGATGGGGAAAGGACCGTCAAAGGCGAAAGTGAACCGCCCCGGG